>JAOZNS010000249.1:0-2510 GCA_029933635.1 Candidatus Zixiibacteriota bacterium
TCTCGCAACCCCAGTGGATCGCCACCTGAATGGCAACATGTGCCGAAGCGCCAAACCCAAATAGTCCCAGTCTCCCCTTTGGCTTTATCTGGCTTAGCCTCAAAGCCCGATAGCCGATGATTCCTGCACAGAGCAAAGGCGCCGCTTGTTGGTCGGAAAATCCCTCCGGAATTGGATAAGCAAAATCCTGAGATATTACGGTGTATTGTGCGTATCCCCCATCCACATGATAGCCGGTGAATTGGGCATTTTCACATAGATTCTCTTTTCCCTCCAGACAATACTTGCATTTTCCGCATGTGGAATAAAGCCAAGCCATCCCCGCCCGATCGCCTTTCTTGAAGCGAGTAACCTTTTCGCCTATTTCTTCTACCACTCCTACCACCTGATGTCCGGGCACCAGCGGTTTTTTGGGAAGCTCAATCTCCCCCACAACCGTATGCAGATCAGTATGGCAGATTCCGCACACCTTAATTTTAACTAAAATTTCATCCGGTTTGATCTTGGGCTTGTCCACCTCCACCAACAGAAGAGGACTTTTTTCAATTGTCCCAGGTTCTTTTAGTGTCATGGCTAACATTTTTAATCCTCACAATCTTTTGGTTATTCTGTTTTTTTGATTTCGCAGTTGTCTGACAATTTATTACTTGTTAATCATCATAACAAGTGTAAAATTCAGGTGAGGTTATAGTGACCAGAATCTAACTTCAGTTAGGTTCTGCATTTCACTTTTAAATCGCAGGTTTTTTCTTATTCTTTTGGTTAAATGCGTATATAATAAAACTCTTGGTTTGGACTTTCACCTCAATTTAAGGAGGAAAGGATGGAGAAGGCAAGCAAGATTTTCTTATGGTTGTTGGTTTTGGTGATTTTCGTTTTTGGTTCTGCATTTGGACAATCTTCCGCAGGATCCGTAGGAGAAGTCAAGAAAATCCCTCAACGTTCAGAGATACCTGATAAATACAAATGGAGATTGGAGGATATATACTCCTCAGATTCCTTGTGGGAATACGAATTCTCCCGGGTGGAAAATCTTATACCTGAGATGGACAAGTTCAAAGGACATTTAGCTGAGTCTGGGAAGATCCTTCTGGACTGTCTTGTTCTGAAGGACAGCATATGGAATATTATGGATCGACTGTATGTGTATGCGTATATGAAGCTGGATGAGGATACCCGTATCTCCAAATATCAAGAGCTATCTGACCGCGCTGCCAGCCTCGATATTAAAGTCATTCAGGCGGTCTCTTTCATCGATCCGGAGATTTTAAGCATTCCTCAAAGCAACTTGGACGATTTGATAAAAAAAGAGAAGGGATTGGCACTATATAATCATTATATCGATGATATTATAAGGGGAAGAGAGCATACTCTTTCCACTGCGGAGGAAGAACTTCTGGCACGGACTGGAAACATAGCTCGCATTCCCAGAACTGTTTTCACCATGATAGATGATGCTGACGTTAAATTTCCTTCCATCATAGACGAAGAGGGAAACGAGGTTCAGCTCACCAGACAGCGGTATTCTAAATTCTTAGAATCTACCGACCGCCGGGTGAGAAAAGATGCCATGGATGGATACAATCAAGCTTATCTGGGCTATTTGAACACATTGGGAGCCACCTTAGCCGGAAGCATAAATAAGGATATATTTTACGCCAGAGCGCGAAAATACAACTCTTGCCTAGAGGCCGCACTTTTCCAAGACAATATTCCAGTAGAGGTATTTGATAATCTGGTCAAGACGGTTAACGATAACTTAGAGCCTGTTCATCAATATGTCAGCCTGCGGAAGAAGGTTATGAATTTGGACGAATTACATAAATACGATCTATGGGTTCCTTTAGTGCCGGAAGCTAAAATGGAGATATCTTACGATTCTGCTGTGACCATCGTCCTGAAGGCATTAAAACCTCTGGGCAAAGAGTATGTTAGTGAGCTGAAGAAGGGCTTCAATTCTGGATGGGTGGATGTATATGAGACCGAAGGCAAAGGCAGTGGTGCCTATTCCTGGGGCGCTTATTCTACACATCCCTACATGCTTCTGAATTACAATAACACTCTGGATAACGTCTTTACCGTGGCTCATGAAATGGGGCACAACATGCATCGATTGTATGCTAATCGAAAGCAACCATATATCTATTCCGGGCATTCCATATTTGTTGCAGAGGTAGCTTCCATAACCAACGAAATGCTTCTCATGGACTATCTGCTCAAGAACACTCAGGATAAAGCTCAAAAACTTTATCTGCTTAATTACTATATTGAGATGATACAGGGAACTTTCTACACCCAGGTGATGTTTGCCGAATTCGAAAAGATAGCTCACGAAAAAGCAGAAGCTGGAGAAGCTCTCTCTGCCTCATCTTTAAGGAAGATCTATCGGGAAATATACAAGAAATATCAAGGACCTGATCTGGTGGTGGATTCACTGGACGATCTCTCCTGTCTGCGGATTTCGCATTTTTATAGAAACTTCTATGTATATCAATATGCCACCAGCCTTG
>JAOZNS010000249.1:2520-3701 GCA_029933635.1 Candidatus Zixiibacteriota bacterium
CTTCTTGAGTCAGGCGAATCTGACTACCCCGTTGATCTTCTCAAAAAAGCAGGCGTGGACATGACCTCACCGGAGCCGGTAAATGCAACCATAGAGCTTTTTGCCGATCTGGTTGACCAGTTAGAGCAATTTTTGCTGGAGTAACTTCCCTTCTGTACGCAACAAAAGAACAACTGCAGGGGCGCCATTCATGACGCCCGTCTGAACGCGGGTCTGATAAATCAAATCCTTGCAGATCTACTTCTAACTCTTGCAGTAAGCCTAAAGGCAGATCGAATAAGCTATATTGATTACTTGAGTAGATTAAAGAACTGTTTAGAGCCGAAAATAAGCTAAAAGGACAGCTATAAAATTTAAAACAAAAAAGGAGGGGGGACGTGAAAAAATTCCTTTTAGCACTTTTGAGTATTACCATCTTAGTAGCTTTCCTGTTCAGTTGCGCCTCCACTGTATATGTGCCCAAATCACCTCCGCCAGCTAAAGAGGAGATCAAGCCTCCGCGTCCGGGTCCAAAGGCAGTTTGGGTCTCGGGACACTGGAAATGGTCTGGTGGACAATACGTATGGAGTCCCGGCCACTGGGTAAGGAAGGCTAAGGGCCATTGGGTTCCCGGTCACTGGGAAAAAAGATCTCGCGGCTGGGTGTATGTAAAAGGACACTGGCGTCCGTAACAGCCATTGGTGAAAATCATGCAGATTTCTGCGTCCCGAGACGACTTCAGCACCGTCTCGGGACTTTGTATTCTGCTTCAGGTTATAAAAAGGCGTACCCGAGGCTCCCAGCCTCGGCGGAAGCTAATCTCAATGTGAACCTCTCCTGACCAAAGGAAGCCGTTCGATATGTTCGTTTTTGTCTCCCCGCTTTCTGCTGATGTTCTTCCCCAACAGAAAGATTTTGTAAGTCATTCCCGCCAAAGGCGGGAAACATGCCTTACTTACAAACTTTTATCTTATTTTAAGTCACAATCTAAGGGAAGCTTCCTTTTTAACCCGACCCCTCGACCGAAACTGAATTTTTACTTGACATTTTCTTGGATGGGGATATATTTTCTGCGATGCAGAATCACATTGAATAAAAATCAAACTTTTTGTTATGCGGTGCGTAAAATAATAAAACAACGGAGAGAGTATGAAAGATCGGGTGATAAAAAAGTATGCTAACAGAAAGATGTATGACACTGA
>JAOZNS010000050.1 GCA_029933635.1 Candidatus Zixiibacteriota bacterium
CCCCTCTTTGGAAGAAATCCTAAGGCGGCTGGATTTATAAGAATGGTGGAAGGCTCATCCGTCATGGCGACGGAGGCATTACCCAAGCTCAATGTTTTCGCACTAAAGCCACAATTATCAAATGCCGCGTGGACCAAGGTTGAGGATAATAAGAAAATGCATAAGAAAGAAGTTATCCTTTTCATGTGGTGCCTTCTTGGATGAAAAGAACCAACTTCTTACCCTTCTCCATAAAAGGGAGAGGGAAAGTTAGGAGTGAGGTTACCTTTTTGCCACCACCACAGTAGTTTTCTTCTGACTATAAGAATTTCCTTCAGCTTCTGCCCAGACTATATATATTCCAACTCGAACGGTTTTGCCGTGCTCATCTTTTCCATCCCATGAAATTTCTCCTGATACCGCTGGTTGATCTTCCATAAGAGTTCTTATCAATCGTCCCTGAACATCATATATCCTTATGGTCAAGCTGGACTCCAAAGTCAGGGTGTAATAAAAAACAGTTTGATCCTCAAATCCGTCGCCGTCCGGAGAGAAGGGATTTGGCTGGATGTGCAATTTGATCCTATCTGAATAGGGGGTGCTCACACTGTTCTTTCTCCCTGGCGTGTTTTTGTCGGAATCAACACAGCAAAGCCAGATGTTATCTTCTGAGGAGACCCTCTCCAAAGAAACTCCGTCTCCACAATCTTTATCCCAGTTAAAGGTTTGAACGTTGGTTTCTGGATCCACCAAGCTAACCGCTCCACCTGAGTTGATCAAGCTCATCTTAACCTGGATAGCCGGGAAACTCTCCTCAGGACAGTCTCTCCAGGTCCCGGATCCATCTCCCCACCAAGCTTCAAAGCTGATGGAATCGGGAGGTTCTGATAAAAGCTTGCGGGAAAGAATCAAAAATCCATTGTCCGGGATGGTCGTCCCAGCAGGAATCAATGTCGTATCATCCTTGCAGACAAAAGACCACCCTCCCAGATCGTGCTCTGTCGAATCGGCGTTATAAAGTTCCACCCATTCCAACGAGGTATAAGAACCCGGCTCGTTTGCCAAGACTTCATTGATGATCACGCCAGATCCTGAGGAAATCTCGGGCTGAGCAAAATCTGTTTTCGCAAAGAATAAGTTTAGGATGGAAATAAAAAAGATGGGTAAAAATTTCCAAAAGCGTTTTGAGGAAATGGTTTTCATCTTTTGTGGATCCTGCCGATCTGTGAGAAGGAGCAACGGGGGAAACAAATGGAGCCGGATTTTCAAAATTTCTAATACTCCATCGACTCCATCCCTCAGATAAGTTTATTCAGGTAGTCCCTTTTCAGATAACATCTTTTCTAACCTCGAAACACAGGTTCCATCCTGATCATATCTGAAAAGATAGCTTATAAACCGGTTATAGTCAAGAATTCTACCTTTAAAATCTTTATAGATGCCTTGGAGGAATTTCTTCCAGTTTTCATCGCCCATTCGTTTCCGCAGCTTGTCTATGATATATGGTCCCTTCCCATAGATAACCCTGCTCTTTTCCTTGGTGTTGGGGAAGTCGACATCAAGAATTGCCACATCATTTTTTGTGCCGACTATCTCTTTATAGGCATCCAACCCTCTCTGTAATCCTTTGACAAAAGCCTCTTTCCCTTTTGCCCGTTCGAGATACATAAGGCGTAAATAGTGGGGCAAAGAGAGCTGGAAAAACCAGAACCCCTTGCCGAACAGTTTAAAAAATACCCCGGCTGCGATCCATTGGGTGGCGATGGAAAGATGAAGGCTCTCATAATAACCTTTTTTGAACTGAGCGAAGCTCGTCGATCCAAACATTACAAAAGCGCTGGCTATGTTGGCTCCCTGAAGTTCAGAAACTTCTACCAAGGTCAGGCGGTTGTAAGGGTATTCTCCGATAAATTTATCATAAAATTGTAATGTCCTGCCAGCCTCGGAGATAACCTTTTTCTTTGTTTCCTCATCGATGGTTGAAGAATAGAGATAAACTTTTTTGCCATCGACATCCTCGATCGTCTCTTCATAAAGATCTGATTTTGCAATAATCAATGGCAACTTGAATACCGGAATTTTACTTTCCCAAACAAATTGAGAAAACTCTTTGAATCCTTTTTCCTGCACCAATTCTCCTGCGGAAAAGACCCCAAATCCATGAGGCACCTCCGTGGTGAGCTTAAATGGGGCAATTTGATCGAGTATGAGAGGATACCAGCGATGTCCCCGGAATAGAGTCATTACTTCCTTTGACTCATCAAGCGACAGGGTGTATTCAAAATCAATGGTTAGCTTTTTGTTGGATGCCAATTCAGGAGGAACCACCAGAAGCAAAGTATCCTTTCCTTCAAAGCTGGAAGGTATTTGGATCCAATCATGGTTCATTTTAGATTTTATAGAATTTATCCTTACATCAGAGCTCAGCAACATTTCGAATTTTCTGCTTGCTTCGGGTTTCTGTAATTCCACCTCGGCGAATACACGCAGTTGGCTCTTAAGCGAATCAAACTTCACCCTGATATCATAAGAAGTAACTTCCACTGAAGAAGTCCGGCAAAAGGCAGGATGATTTGACAATACCAGAAAAGAAAGGATTATAACTTTGAGATTATGGCAAAACACATATACCTCCATTCAATGCAGGTTGGGTATAGTTGGTAGATCTATCTGATTTATTAGGCTTCGTCTGAAAACTCTCCCGAGGGCGGGAGATTTCGGACCTTCTCGCCTTTCATGTCTTTTATCCTTTCATCCGTTGTTGGAAAAATCTTATGGTTATGGAAATAATTCCCCTCCAAATCGGAGCTCATTTCTGTCCCCGAATACATCTACAGAACCCATGATAGTTGGCGCAGATGCCGCCAAACAATGAGAAGAGACCCCAGAAGAGAGGACGGGCAAAAACATGGGCTAAGGTCGGTTTAGAATACGGCAAAAGATAGATCCCCCAGGTGATCATGGCGCATCCGATCACAATGGTGGTATGACCAAAAACTAAGAGTGCGGTCCGACCTCCGCACCAGCCTAGGTAGATAAGCGAACCACCAATAAGCAAAGGAATAGCTCCAGGGATGCTGTCATAGATTATGAGTGTAACTGCTCCCAAAATAGCTAAAACTGTTCCCAAGATTACGGTAATTAAACTACGCGGCTGCATGTCTTCTCCTCCTTGTAAATAACCCTTCTTCGGATGTTCCTCGCTTCTTGAATTTTACAAAGAAAGGACAGGAGAGGCAAGGGATTTCTTGAAGAAGCCTTTTTAGATACCGAATAGAAATCCTACACTTTTAAGAGGAAGAAAAGATCAGGCAACACCCAAGAAAGAAGTTATATCTTTCAAAAACTTGTAACCTTGAATTCTCAAGTCCACAGGATTCAAATGAAGAGGTTGCCAGGTTATGTGATCCATCAATTGATAATAAAAATGCAGATGAGATCCAACAGAAATTTGGAGATTCCCGAAAAGGGGGTAATGTTTGAATTGGGGCTGTTGCCGAGGTCAGATTGTCGGGCGAGATGAATTCCCACCCCTATCGAGACTTTGGTTTTTATCGCTTGCATTTTCTCTTTTTTAGGATATATTTTTAAAAATTTCGTTTTCACAACTTATGAACTTCTGATCTTTTTAGGAGGAGTTGATGGAGAAGAGAGACCAGTGGGACAGCCGCACCTCTTTTGTTTTAGCGGCTATTGGATCTGCCATAGGTTTGGGCAATGTCTGGAGGTTTCCCTACATCTGCTATGCCAATGGAGGTGGTGCCTTCTTGGTCGCCTGGTTGGTGGCTCTGTTCACCGCTGGAATTCCCCTGATGATTCTGGAGTTCGGGCTGGGTCATAAGAATGAAGGATCAGCCTCCGAAGCATTCCGAAAGGTGAATAAAAAATTTGAATGGTTCGGCTGGGTGGCAATCCTGGTGGGGTTCTTCATAGTCTGTTATTATGCGGTGATCATGAGTTATTGTTTCAACTTCGTATATCATTCCTTGAGTTTAGCCTGGGGTGATGATCCCGGCAGTTTCTTCTATCAAAAAACTTTAGGATTAACTGAAAGTCCCTTCGAGATAGGAGGGATAAAGGGATACATATTTCTTGGCTTGCTGTTAAGCTGGATATTTATTTTCTTCTCCATTTGGAAAGGCGCAAAGACTGTAGGTAAGGTGGTGTATGCCACCGTCTTGATCCCTTGGTTTTTGCTGGTCGTCTTCATCATCCGTGGGGTAACGCTTCCGGGAGCAGTTGAAGGGCTTAAGTTTTATCTTACCCCTGATTTTCAGAAATTGCTCTCTCATCAGGTTTGGCTGGCGGCTTATACTCAGGTCTTTTTCTCTTTAAGCGTGGGCTTCGGAATAATGATAGCTTATGCCAGTTTTCTTCCCCGAAAGACCGACATCGTAAATAACGCTTTCTTGATCAGCCTGTCAAATTGCGCCACCTCTTTTTTGGCTGGATTTGCCGTCTTCGGTGCCCTGGGATATTATGCGGTGAAAATAGGCAAGCCGGTGGCGGATGTGGTTGCCTCGGGTCCCGGATTGGCTTTCGTCACCTACCCCCACATCATCAGCAACCTCCCATTCTGGCAACCTCTGTTTGGGGTGCTATTCTTTTTGATGTTGCTCACCTTAGGAATCGACTCTGCCTTCTCCTTAGCTGAGGCAGTTGCCGCTGGGGTGATAGACAAATGGAGGCTGTCCCACCGAACCTCCAACATAGCCGTGTGTTCTATCGCCTTGGTCATCGGAGTCATATTCACCACCGGAGCTGGACTTTTGTGGTTAGATATTGTGGATAACTTTATGAACAAATTTGGACTCTCGTTGGTCTGTCTGGGAGAATGCATCTTAATCGGATGGGTCTTCGGCTCCGGAAAGATAAAAGAATATGTAAATGGTATCTCAGAGTTTCGGATTGGAAGATGGTGGGATACCTTTGTCAGATTTTTGATACCGGTCGTGTTAGGGGTCCTTATCGTTGCCGAGATATTGGAAAGGATAAAAGGCTCATACGGGGGCTATCCCAGATTGGCTGAGTTTCTGGGCGGTTGGATGCTGGTATTGCTTTTGCCAATATTAGGAGTCTTTCTTATGATAATTAAAAGGAGAGAATAATGCCCGCTTCAGCGATTGTCATGCTGATTTTCACCTCCTTGGTGTTGTTCGGGGGAATTGGAATCTGTTGCTACATTGCCCTTAAGAAAAAATAAAAGAATCAACTTCTCCCTCCTCTTCGTAAGATAAAAGGAGGGCAAACTCTGTCCGAAAAAGAGAGATAGGCTTAAAGTTGGATATCATCCAGCCATTGAACATTTCTTTATCATGAGCCTCACCATTTATGTAGCTTTATCTGTGTTCATCGTTCTGATCTTGCTTTGCCTTATTTTCCCCATCCGTCTGCAATTGATTTTGACTCGTCAGAAAAGGTCTATATCTTTCAGCTGGCTCATCTTTTCCCTGGGAAGCGATCTGAAAGAGAAGATGCATAGGTTCGTTTGCCTGGATCGAACCATCCTCCGAAGAGAATTCAAAAAAAAGTTCAAAGGGAAGGCTGAAAAAGCAAAGAGAAAGCGAAGGCTCAACCTGCGCATTTTGGGGCGACATAAAAAATTGTTGCTTCAAGTTGCTCCGGTGTTTTTTCACTTCCTTGTGGATATTTTCAGAGCTATCCGATGGGAGAGGCTTTCCTTAGAAGTGGAAGTCGCCACTCCTGATCCATCGTTAACCGGCGTTCTATGTGGGGGATTTTTTGGAGTGAAGCATTTCACCGAACATTTTTTTCCTGAAGCTTACATAAGAGTTCGGCCAGACTTCGTAAACGAGTTTCCCTGGGGCAATGCGGAGGCGGTTTTTAGCATCAGATCAGCAAATCTCTTTGCTTCCATATTAAAAATGTTTTTTGCCCTGCCGAAGCTACAAATAGTGAAAACCTTACTTATTTCTAAAGGGAGGTGAATAAGAGATGTCCAGTGCAGCGGAGCAGATTCTAAATACGCTATTGGATCAGATCAAAACCATCGCCCGAACCGAGACCATCTTGGGGGATCCAATCAGCATCGGTCCTAACACCATCATTCCAGTTTGCCGAATTATGTTCGGATTTGGAGCTGGTGGAGGGGAGGGAGAGATACAACAGAAAAAAGGTGGGGGCACCGGTGGTGGGGGTGGTGGAGGAGTGAAAATCGAGCCAGCCGCCTTTATCGTAATCAAAGGGGAGGAGGTCACCATAATGGGTGCAAAACCAGGCAAACTGGAGGGTTTATTTGAGGCCGTTCCGGGAATGATTGAAAAAATCCAGCAGATCAAAAAAGCCAAAAAAGAAGAAAAGGAAGAGAAGAAGTAACTGCTTATGGTAAGGGGTCTGCACAAAACTGGCTGACGGTCTCCCAACAAGGCAGATACCCAACCTATGGTTTAAAAAATCTGGCTCTTCTCCTTTTAGCTGTCTTCTGGATCCTGCAGAAATTTTTGATAAGAGAAGGAGGCTTTTGGATTTATTATAGTGGCCCTAATCTTCAATCTTTTAATCTTTCCCCCTTCATATTTGAGATTGGGTCACGATATCATTCTGACCCATGGGGAAAATCTCGATTGTGTAATTTACTGTAACGGTTAGATTCTTCGCTTTGCCCAGAATGAGGAGTGCTTTTTCCTCTTTCATGAAAAGGGAAAATTGTGGAGCTAACAAAGTTGTTGGGAGGACTCCCCGATGGAAGAACAAAATCCAGCATACAGATTTTATTCATCTGGTTTTGCTTTTAGCCCTTCCAGCAGTCTTACCACATTCTCAATCTGATCTGGCTCTCCATGCCATAGCTGAACGAAGTTCTTCAGATTGAAAATTGCCTCCTTCCTTTTGCCCATTTGATTGTAGATCATTCCCAAACTATAATAAGCTTGGGCATAATCTGGGTTGTATCTGATCGAGGCTTCGTATTCTCCAATTGCCTCTTCTACCATCCCCAGGCGGAGATAAATCTCTCCCAGAAGATAATGAGCATTGGGATTGTCTTCCCTCAAAGAGAGGGATAATTTATAATATCTTTGAGCCTGATCCAAAAGACCCTGATTATGATATTCAATCCCAATGTTATAGAGGACAAATGCACTATCTGCTCCATTTTGTAAAGCTTTCTGATAATACTCCAAGGCGAGCCTGTGCCGGCCCTGATTCCCATATATTGACCCCAGATTCACGTAAGCTTCTGCCAGATTAGGATTGAAAAGTAAGGCTTTTTTATATTCTTCTTCCGCCTTGGTCGTATCTCCCTTCTGGGCATAGACCACCCCTAAGGTGTAATGAGCCTGTCCTGGATTTGAGCTGGAATACCCAGGAATTTCTACGTTAATAGGAATCGAAACAACCAGAAGGATCAAAAGATACTTTCCCAGGACAATGAGCTTTCGTTGTTTCGCCATAGATATTATCCGGTCAAGGGCATATGCGGAGAACAAAATTAAAACTGGAATGATGGGAACCCGGTATCGGGCGGTGATGAAAAATAAAACCACGCTTAACATATACACAAAGAGAAAGATCTTTAGAATCGAAACATCCTTTTTCTTCCGATGTGATAAAAGGATCCCCACGATGGCTAATGGAGCAATCAAGCCGAAGGGGAAATAGATGACAAATCGCCAGATCAAAAGCCTCAGAAGAGGAGCGCTTCGGGCAAAGAAATAGAAGTCTCGGTTGTTGGACAGCTCGTTTCCGTTCCAGAAAAGGAGGGTCTTCTTCAGCAACAATTTGATGAATTCAAAAGGTTTTTCGACTGCAAACTTCAGTCCCTTCATATACCAGAAGCGTGACACTTCAGAGGGCTTCAGGCTCCTTTTGGTGCTCTTTTCAGCTATGTTTTTTGCATCTTGATATGATCCCCACCAGGTGGTTCGGGCTCCGGGAAGTATGGCCGAGGCGCCATCAGATTGAGGATTGTTTCCGATGTAGAAATTCATTCCACCCTGAGAGGCGATGAGGACCAAATCGTTTCCTTTAATATAGTTTCGTAAAGTTACAGGGAAGATGACTAAAATTGCTCCCAAGGCAAAGAAGCTTGCGTAAAGTAAAGATCTTGAGCCGATCTTGGGATCGCTTCTCAGGCGAAAAAGGATCCACCAGAAAAAAACCAAGCCCACCAAAAGAATGTTAGGACGAGCCACGGCAGATAAACCCAAAAGCCCGCCGCACAAAGCCCACCTTTTGAACGATGGTTTCTTCGCCGCCCGAAAGAGAGCCAAAAGCAAAACTAAATCAAAAAAGACAAGCAAAACCGGGATGAGAAGCTCGCCCTCAAAATAGATCAAAACTCCATGAAAGGAAGCAAACAAAGCAGAAATTATGGCTGTCCGCTCATTGAAAACGCTTTTGCCCAGAAGATACACCAGAATACAGCTTAAAGATCCAATTATAAACTGAATCAATCGTGCTATAAAAAGGTTGTGACCAAAGATCTTATAAATAGAAGCCAGAAAGTAGGGATAAAGAGGGGCCCGAAAAAAACGCTTGGGGTGAAGTCCTCGCCCCGTAATATCGCCTGAGCCCATCGATCGTGATATTCCGCATCCATGATAGGTCTGTCGAAGAGAGGTGAGTCTCTCATCTGAGACAGGTAGATGAATCGGATGACGAAGGCAAGGATGAAGATTCCGATGAGTAGAAGGGCTTCCTTTTTCATTCGTTCTTTCACCCACTATTCTCCCTGCTTTCAAGCTAATCCCAGACGTTCTTGAAGTCAAGAAAATCCAACAAAAAAGCTTGCCTAAACGAAAACCAAGCATTATATTTTTTGATCAGGTGGGGGATTTTTTATTTGCGCAAGATGGGAAAAAAGGTAATTGCCATAGATGGACCGGCGGGAGCCGGTAAAAGCACCACGGCTAAACTGGTGGCTCGAAAACTTGGTTTTTTGTATCTGGATACCGGAGCCATGTATCGGGCCCTAACCTTGAAGGCACTGGAATGTGGCCTTGACGTAAATGATGAGAAAGAATTGAAAAAGTTGGCTCAAAAATCCGTAATCTCCTTTGAAAACAAAAATGGCCAAAACAGGATCCGGCTGGATGGAAGGGATGTGACCGAAAGGATCAGGGAACCCGATGTGGATAGAAACGTATCCTACGTCTCCATGCATAAGGGGGTGAGAGCAATCCTGGTGGCGATGCAGAAAAGGATAGGAGAGGAAAACGATCTGGTGGCAGAAGGGAGGGATACCACCACAGTGGTCTTTCCTCATGCTTTTAAAATCTACTTAGATGCGGATCTGACCGAAAGGGCTAAGAGACGATTTCTGGAACTGAAGGAGAAGGGGATCAAAACCACGCTGGAGGAACAAATAAAGGAGATTTCAAAAAGGGACAAGCTCGACAGAGAGAGGGAAGCAAGTCCTCTTCTTCAGGATAAGGATGCTGTGGTGTTGGATACCACCCACCTGACCATCGAACAACAGGTGGATCGAGTGATCCAGCTATTTTTGGAAAAGGTGAAATCTTCCGATCTCAAAGGACGGTGAATCAAGCTCGGAGCGTTAGTCTATTTTGTGTGACCTGAAATTGAAGACAGATGGAAAACAAAAATTAAACCGCAACGAGGATGTAACTGACTTGAAGTGAGAACTCATTACTATATAGGCTGGTTGATTATTAATCTAATTCTTAAAATCTTTTGGCGCTTTAAAAGGATCGGGGCAGAATACATACCCAAAACTGGAGGGGTGATCATCGCGGCCAATCATGTGGCTTATGTGGATCCCCCGTTTTTAGGAGCCGCCTCCTCCCGAGAGCTTTACTACCTAGCCAAGGCGGAGCTTTTTTCCAATGCGATCTTCGGCTGGTTGATCAGAAAGTATAACGCCATTCCAGTAACTCGAGGGGCTTTCGACCGTAGGGCAATCAACAGGGCGATTCAGCTTCTTAAACAGGGAAAGGCGCTTCTTTTTTTCCCGGAAGGCACCAGAAGCAGAGATGGAAACTTTCTTGAGCCCAAATTGGGATTAGGAAAGGTTGCGCTGGAGGCCCAGGTGCCAATAATTCCAGCATATATTCACAATTCGGGACAACTGTTTTCCACTTTTTTGAAAAGGAAGAGGCTGTTCATCGGATTCGATAGACCTCTGAAAGAAAGCTTTCTGGAAAAGTTTCCTAAGGACAAGGAAGGATACAAAAGAATCGGTCAGGAGATAATGAAGAAAATCAGCAGGTTGAAGGAAAAGATGGAAGCGAATTAAAATTTTTTGCTTTGTTATTTGAAAAAATTGAGTAAATTCTTACAAAGAGTGCAAAATGAAAATACAGGTGGTAAAAGAGGCGGGCTTCTGCTTCGGAGTGAAAAGAGCCATAAAGCTTGCCATAGATGCTGTCGCTGAGAAAGATGGGAAAGTCTACACCTTGGGTCCTTTGATTCACAATCCACAGGTGGTGGAAGACTTAGAGAAGAAAGGAGTGCAAGCAATAAAAGACATGAAGACAACTCGAAAGGGGACCCTGATAATTCGTTCACATGGAGTGCATCCTCAGGTGCTGGAGCGCATCCGCAAAAAAGGGTTTAAAGTTGTGGATGCCACCTGTCCATTTGTGAAAAGGGCTCAGAGGATGGCAAAGCTTCTTTGCGATCAAGGATATCAGGTGGTGGTGGTGGGAGAGGCGCATCATCCAGAGGTTCAGGGAATAGTGGGCTATGCTGGTGATTCAGCATTGGTGATAAATCATAATCGGAGAAGAAAAAAACTGCCTCATTTTGAAAGGCTGGGGGTGGTGGCACAAACGACTTTGAATATCGATGCCTTCAAAGAGGTGGTGGTAAAGCTGATTGAAAATGCTGAAGAATTGAAGGTGTTCAACACCATCTGTCATGCCACTGCCAGAACTCAGAAAGCCACATTCAAGCTGGCAAGCAAAGTGGATGTGATGGTGGTTGTGGGAGGATATAACTCCGCCAACACAACCCGGCTGGCAAAGCTGTGCAAAAAGCTGGGCACTCCCACTCATCATGTGGAAACGGCCGGCCAGTTGCGAAGGTCTTGGTTCAAGAACAAAGATTCTGTGGGCATCACTGCCGGCACCTCCACCCCGGGATGGTTGATTAAAGAAGTAAAGGAACGCATAAAAAGCTTTCGATAATACGTATCAGAAATGACTCCCCTTAAGGGGAAATTCTATATAAAGGAGGAACAATTTAATGGTAGAGGAGAAAAAACCAAAAGATGCCTCTGCTTCCAAAAGCAAGGCAAAAAGGAGTTCACCGAAAGGAGGTGAAAGGGAGACCAAGGCTTCCCAGAAGAAGCCAACCCTTAGAAGAAGACAGATAACCAAGAAGAAATCTACCCCCAAAAAGAAACCTGCGACAAAGAAGGGGGCTGGTGAGACCAAGAGGAAAGCTGAGACAAAGACCGAGGAGGTCAAAAGCCCAGAAAAGCTTGCCCCGCTGAAGGAGCTGGAGAAACCATCTCCGGTGTCCCAATACGATCTTTCCCGGATTACGGAAAAAGAATATTCACCTGAGGAATTTGAAGAGTTTCTGAAGATGTATGAACCAACGCTTTCAGATATCCAGGAGGGGGAGATCGTCAAGGGGAAGGTGATGGGGGTGACCAAAGAGGATGTGATCGTGGATGTGGGCTTCAAATCAGAGGGAATTATCTCCATCTCCGAGTTTCCTGAGCCTATCAACGTGAAGGTGGGTGATGAGGTTGAGGTATATCTGGATGCCATTGAGGATCAGGATGGTCAACTGGTTTTGTCCAAACAGAAAGCAGACTTCATGCGGGTGTGGGATAGGGTTAAGGAGGCGCATGATAAAGGGATGCTCATCTCAGGAAAGATTCAGAGAAGAATCAAAGGGGGCATGGTGGTAGACCTTATGGGGGTCGAAGCCTTCCTTCCCGGTTCCCAGATTGCCCTACGACAGGTGCCAGATTTCGATGCCTTGGTGGGACAGACCATGGAGTTTAAGGTGATAAAGCTTAACAAAGCCAGGCGCAATATCGTGGTGTCCCGTCGAGCAGTGCTGGAGGAGGAAAGACAAAAGCAAAGGGAGAAGCTTTTAAAGGAGATCGAGGTCGGACAGGTCAGAGAGGGTTTGGTAAAAAATATCACCGACTTCGGCGTATTCATCGACTTGGGCGGAGTGGATGGATTGCTCCACATCACGGATATGTCCTGGGGAAGAATAAGCCATCCCAGCGAATTGGTCGCTTTGGGAGACAAAATCAATGTAAAAATCATAGACTTCGATAAAAATACCGGAAGGATCTCGCTGGGACTGAAACAATTAACCCCATACCCTTGGGAGAACATTGAGGAAAGATATCCCGTGGGCAAGAAAGTCAAGGGCAAGGTTGTTTCCATCACCGACTATGGAGCATTCGTTGAGCTGGAGAAGGGGGTGGAGGGCTTGATACATATCTCCGAGATGTCTTGGACTCAACATATCAGGCATCCCTCCAAGCTGATGGCTATCGGGGATATGGTGGAGGCAAAGGTTTTGTCTGTGGACAAGGAAAACGAGAAAATCTCCTTGGGGATAAAACAACTGGAGCCGGATCCATGGGAAAATATCGAGCAGAAATATAAACCCGGCACACGGGTTACAGGCAGGGTGAGAAACTTAACCGCCTTCGGGGCCTTCATAGAATTGGAACAGGGAATTGATGGTCTGGTGCATATCTCAGATCTGTCCTGGACAAAAAGGATCCAGAATCCATCGGAGGTGATGAAGAAGGGCGAAAAGGTGGAGGTGGTGGTGTTGAAGGTGGATCGAGAGAATCGGCGCATCTCCTTAGGGCATAAACAGCTCAAGAAGGATCCTTGGCCGGAGCTTTCCCGAAGGTATGCAGTGGGCAAGGAGACCACCGGAAAGATCTTGCGGCTTTTGGATCGGGGCGTCGTTGTGGATTTGGGAGAAGATGTGGAAGGTTTCGTCCCCACCTTGCATCTGGGTAAGCCAGAGATAGCCAGACCTGCAGATGCGTTCAATGAAGGAGATGAATTGCCTCTGAAGGTGATCGAGTTCGATCATCCCGGCAAAAAGATCGTCCTTTCCGTGGAAGCCTACTATCGAGGAAGAGAAAAGGCAGAGCTGGAGGCCTTCTTGGCTAAACATCCCACCAAGACTCAAAAGGTGGAGGAGATAGTGGAGGAAAAGCCCCACCTGAAGGAGAGGAAGGAGACAAAGGAGGTGACCTCGGAAACTTTGAAGGAAGGAGAGGACGAAAAGACCAGAGAGAAATCTGTGGAGGAGATCTCCGGAGAGGCTAAAGTGGAGATCGACGAGGAGAAAAAAACAGAGTCTGTGGATGCTCAAGCTAAGAAGGAGGAATCTGCTCCGACAGAGAGTCCACCTGAGCAATCCGTGGATTCGTTTTCAACGGAGAAACCGAAAAAACAAACGGACGCTTAATCAGGTTCTCCCTAAAAACCGATC
Source organism: Candidatus Zixiibacteriota bacterium (assembly GCA_029933635.1). GTDB lineage: Bacteria > Zixibacteria > MSB-5A5 > MSB-5A5 > SM1-73 > SM23-73-3. The sequence goes on from JAOZNS010000050.1 coordinate 13,390, forward strand.
AAGCGGTGGTGGTTTTGAAGGATCCGAAAGACCGCCATCGCTTTTTTATTTTATCAGAGGGGAAAGACCATAAGAAGACACTAAAGCCTTTGATCTTCGGTTGTATCGTGTCAGATTCTACCTGACAGAACGAAAGCCCTTCCCAACTATGTCATTGTTATCAGAGCAAACTAAAATTAACGCACTTCTTTGAAGTCCGAGAGGGACGATTCAACCAACAGGTAAAGCTGTTCTTGGAGAGCAAAAATTATTTATTGTATGCACTCATTCTGGCTGATGTAATCCGCTTTGGTGTGTCCACTACTTTTGGGTCTCGGTGCGCGGTATGACCCGTCCTTGTGGATCCTGCGGAAAAACTATTGAATTATTACAGAATAGTTGGGGGCTGTTGCTTAACTCACAGAATTATCGAATCATTAAATTCCAACGAGCTGAA
>JAOZNS010000051.1 GCA_029933635.1 Candidatus Zixiibacteriota bacterium
TCGGGAAGGAGAAATCCCTTTTCGCAAAATAATAGACCAAAGCTCCACGCTTTTGAGGAGAGTCCACCCCCTTTGGACGAGAAGTCAAAACTACCAAGCTTCTGGTGGTCGAATCGCTGTTGGCAAAACAGATGCTAAAGGAAAGGAAGAAAAACAGAAAGATGATAAACAGCTTTTTCATTTTAGATCCTGAACCTTTGTCCTTCTGAAATCTGGTTAAAACTTCATGCTCACTGACAGTCGAGGGATTATCTCCCGATTCATTTCTACCAATCTGGTCTTGAATTCTATCTGTCCAAACCTTTCTCCCTTTTTGTTATATTTCTTCACCGCAATGGCCGCATCAAAGGCGGAGAGAATGTGATTGGCTAAGGAGATCATGGCGGTGTATTTAGCCTTATTCAGCCAATCGTTGGAGACGGCTCGCATGTCTCTATACCTGTCCCAGTTTGGGCTGGGCAGTATGGAGCCATCATAATCGTCCCAGCCCCATCGGAATTGCTCATATTTACCTATCATCTCATAGTATTGCTGGGTCTTTTTGTCCGGCAGATGATGCGAAAGATAGGTCCATTCCTGCTTCTCCTTGTCAAAGTAGCGGCAGGTATCGCAGACAGGATCATAGGAGGGACAGTCGATTCCTAAACTATCTATCAACCACTGAACATATTCTTCCTCAAACCAGTGGTCATCCGCCCAACGTTTATAATTTTTTTCTTCGTCCTTTCCTTTGCCGTGATAGTTAAAATATAGAATCCACAAGGTTAGATCCAATCCAAAAAAGAGTGCTGCCTTCAGTTTGGAGCCGGCGTAAAACTCTCCTGATCCAGGAATGATCAAAGAGTAAACAAAAGCCCGCTTCAACGATTTTCCCTTAAAGCCATAAACATCGGTTACCTCCCCGGATCTTGCCGAATCCCCCTCATAGGCAAAATATGAAGCCTGGGTTAATCTGAGTATCTTCTGGCTGTGTTCGAAATCTCTTTGCGAAAAGGTCCTCTGGAAGGAGAATTTTTTTTCCTTGTTCTCAATGAAGGTTTTTCCATTACTTAAAGAAAATAGAACGAGTATAAAGGAAAGCAAACATCCAGTGGTTTGAAGATATTTTTTTCTCATCTTCCTCTCCTCTTGTAAAGAAGTTTTCAGTCGGGCTGCGAAACTGCCCGACGACCTTTTTGTCGGGTATCCCCCGCCTTGGGCGGGGAAAACCCAACCTACTTAACTATCGCCATTTTAAAAAACACCACCTGATTTTGATCTACTGATTTTGCTTCAACACGGCACAAATATACCCCACTGGCAAACTTAGAGCAGTCCCAGACAAGCTCGTTATTCGTCCTTCCTTCACCCGGACCAGAAAACTCATCCACCAGCATTCCGGAAAGATCATAAACTTTTATGCGCACCTCTGCATCCTCCTTCAGGTAATATCTGATCTTGGTCTGATTTTTGGCTGGATTGGGATAATTGAATGCTGAGTTTGCCGGAAGCAGATCCCCGACCACCGGAGGAAGTGGTGGCTGGCTCTCCTCTGAAAAATGATTGGTGTGCCCCGCATCATAGCCAAACATCACCCAGGGAAAGTTTTCCTCTTTATATTCTCCTGGAAGATCCCAGGCATAGATGAAGCCGTCATCGCTTGCGACAAAAAGCTCTGAGTTTATGTCCTTATCCAAGTTGATCAGAATGGGACACGAAGTAACCGGTCCACCAATGGGCAAAGGAAATCCATCCACCATCTTACCATCTTTGTTATAGGCTAAGACCTGGTGGTTCTTGGTGCCAACGACTATATCCGGATAGCCATCTTTATCCACATCCCCCAAAATTGGAGAGAAGTTTACCAGATCCGAAGACTCATCCGAATGACTTATCGTAACAGGGAAATTGCTCACCGGTGTGCCATTGAAATTGTAGGCAAAGATTTTGTCCTGATAAGCCACCACCACCTCCAGATAGCCATCCTTGTCCAGATCGCCTAACACTGGATTCGCTCTGATCATTTTCATGTTTGTCTCCGCAAGGTTGCCAGGCTGATGATTGAAAAAATCATACAAAACATAAATTTTCCCGTCACCACCAACTACCACCACGTCTAACTTCCCGTCTCTGTTCAAATCACCACTAACCGGTAAAGAATTATTAATTGTCGGAATTATACCCACAGAGATGGGAGGCATAGGAGGGTTGGTAAAACTTTCTTTCCTGATATATCCGTTAACTTCATCCTCGGTCAAGATACAGAAGCTACCCAAGGTATCGCCCATAGCCAGTCCGATAACTTTTTCGGAATAGGTTTTCTCGAATCTGACCACTCCCTTTTGATCGAAAACCTTCACCGATCCATTTTCCCCTCCTGCTAATATCTCCAAATCCGACTCATTGGTATCGAAATTAGCTATCACCGGACTCATAGAAATTCTTTCCCCAAGTTGAACCGGGAAACCATCCAGAACATCTGCCTTTCCATCCAGGTTCAGATCATAAGGATGCCACGCAAAGACTCTGCCGTCTACGGTTGCCGCCACCACCTCCAAAGTATCATCCCCATTTAAATCGCCCAGAGAAGGCGGACCAAAGAAAGCAGAATCGTCCGAGGCAAATATCGCCAGAGGCAGAGAGACCAGCGTGGAGTCAAACAACATCACCTCCACAGAATCGGAAGAAGAGAGAATTACACTTTCGCCCCCCGGACCCCAGGCATGAATGAATCTGTCGGAGGAAAGAAAAATCTCTTCGTTTCCATCGTCGTTCACATCAGCATAAACTAAGGAACTGGCGTCCGTCTCTGGGATAAATTTCTGGGGGAAACCAGTCTGTGCCCAATCCTTTGAGATATTTAACCTCATCAAAGTGTCGGAGAGGCTGATGCCGGTGATCCAGATATGGGTGTTAGATTTGTTTCTGCTTCTGGACGAGGGAAAGGTGTAAGGGGTTAAAGCGGTGTTGTTGCCCTGATAAAACAGATCCTCCTTTCGTCCAAATCCGGTATAATAATTCCCTCCGAAATCTATGATGCCATCTGCCTCCACCAAGGTGAGAAAACGTCGGTCTCTGTCGCATTGCATCTGATTGTCCCAGAAATTGTTCAACCCATCGTTATCATAATCCAGATAAGCTACCCCTTCGTCCACATGCAAGATCAGAATTCCCGAGCCGGGCAAAAGCCAATCATACTCCCGATTATAGTTGCGCTCTTGGTCCACCGGTCCCAAGATCACGTTGGTGAGACTGTCGGCCCGAAGTGCACTGAAATGATCACCATCTAAGTCCACCTGCCGATTTTCCAGAAGAAAATATTCCTGTGGGCTTATGGGTATCTTAATCAACTGAAGCTGGTCGGTTAACATCTCTGCGGCAAAAAGCCCTACATCCGGTTGATCGGTTATCTCAATCGGATCGACAAAGCCCAGATAGGCTTTGCTCCAGGCACAGGGATAAACCGGCAAAACTCCGGAGACATAAACCCCATATCCCACATCCACCCCCACATTTTGGGCATTGTTATCCATCAGGGCGAAGTCTCCCACCTGGGTCATGAAATTCTGAGAATTGTATAAATCCACCAAACCTAATTGATGTCCAAACTCATGTGCAAATACCGCATTCAAGGCGGTAACCCGATTGTCCTGAGAACGAGTCTCCGGGATGAAAAGACCTTCAGTTATTGGAAAGGTCCCGCCGTTGACCCATACCGTATCTCCCAAAACGATAAAGCCGGAGAAAAGATCACCTGGAGTGGGATCAACCAGCTCCCCCAAATCGCTTTGCAAATCTGAGCCAGCATGAAAGATCACAAAGCAGTCATAATTAGAGAAGTCTATCCGATAGGTTTGCCAATCTCCATAAAGGGAGAGCGAATCCGCCAGCTCGAAGCTGTCATGAAAGAACTGTCTTAGCATCTCGACCTTGCCAGAAAGGGATGAATCTGGAGCGCCATAGTGAGCCATGGGATAAGGAAGTCGGTAAGCTAAACTCTCGCTTTTGGGAAATACCTCCCCTTCAAGGGCCAGCTTACCTTCGGAGACGGTGAACCAGTAGTTATGCAAGGCTAAAAGATGCTTCTTGAAATAAAGGGTATCGTGGGGCGATGGATCAATCAAATGACCTTCCTGTTGAAAGAACTCTTCCTGAGATCTTCTATCAAAAAGTCCATTGCCGGTGGTTCGGGGATCATCGGGAATCTCCTCTTGAAACTCCACCATTATGGCTAAGATCTTTAAAGTTTTGGTCTGCAACGCAAGCTTTGAGAGTCGAGGAAGGGAATAGGGGGTTTCTCTTTCCAGTCCAAGCAAATTTTTGCGCGACACATCGCTTTTGAAGCCAAAAGTCTTGATAGGTTGGACCGACTTTTCATTAACTCTTAGCGACTCTTTACCTCGAATCCGCAGAATCTGCTCGGAATCTGCTCGAGTCACGCCAGTGAAGAATAACAGCATAATTAACGCTATAGCTTTTGATCTTAAAAGTATCACAGCATTCCTCATTGCCAGAACCTAACGTAAGTTAGATTCTGGTTTTGACCACCAGCTTAAAACCTTCCGGTCATGGAGAATCGCATGGTGTTAGCCAGAGCCAAATCCTTGGAGGAGGGGATGTAGGCGAAATCGAAGCGGAAAAGTCCATATTGCAGTCCCGCGCCGAAGGTGGCGGTCCTTATATCACCCACCTTATCGTAGATATAGCCTGCTCGCAGTGAAACATAGGTTCCATACCAATACTCTATTCCCATGTTCTCAATGGCTTCCTTTATCTCAGTGCTCAGAGGATCATCCAGCCCCACCAGCTCCTTGTTTACCTCAAAGGTGGCGGTAAGACGGTTGAATGGGGTATCAACGAGTCGGTAAGCTAAACCAACCGCCAGATTGCGGGGAAGGGGATCTGACTGATTTAAATCGATATAAGCGATGTTGGGACCTAAGTTGGTCAAAGCGGCTCCGAAAGTCAGTCTTTTTATAAAGGTGTCGTATAGAAGCCCGGCATCCAGAGCAAAGGATGAGCCGGACCCTTTCCCCTTCTCCAGTCCAGCACCTTGATCAGCCAGGTGACTATAGATTATTTTAGCGGAAAGTCCGGTGGTCAAGCTGGGACTGAGTCGGGTACCGTAGGAGAAGGCGAAAGCCATCTCAAAGCTGTCAAACTCGCCTTTCACCTGTCCCCATTCATCGGTTCGCACATTTCTCCCCAAGGAGAGAAAGGTGAGGTTTGCCCCCACCGTTCCCCAGCCCTCCATATGTTGAACATAGGAGAGATATTCGTAGTAAAGATCTGAAGCCAGCTCAGGAAGCCAGTTGGCATGCATGAAGGTAACCTCCTTTTTGGCATGGGCATATATCACCACCTTCTTTGGAGTGGCGAACCACACCTCTCCGTCCCTGTGAATGATCTTTCTGGTCTGCGCACGTTCCAGCCCAGCATGATAATATCTTCCCCAGCTTTCCCCATCCCATCTTATGGTTCCATACTGCGTTCCCACCAAAAGCTTGTCCTTCCCCGCAGATGATAAAGATAAGATCTTGCTTCCTGTTGCATTATAATAAACATAAATCTTTTCTCCAGGATTAAGCTTTCCACTTACATCCAGATCATTATAATCTATGATCATTTGAGAAAGCTTGGAGATTTTATCCTCGTCCTCGGACCTCAAAAAGAGCCGAGCCACCTTTTTAGCATCATCTCCCTCATCCGCGGTGTAAAGTTGATATCCATAGGTGAACCATCGATTTTCTGTATATCTTTTCAAACCTTGATCCGTACCCACCCACAGATTTCCTCGATCATCCATAGTTAAAGCTGTAATCTGTCCGTTCAAACCCAGCTCGTAGGGTAGGTTGAGGGTGTCACCTGAAGCTATCGTGGTATCAGTTAACCTATTATAGACTTTAACCTTTTCCATGGCTTGAAAAACGAACCTTTCATTTTGGCTTCCCACAAATTTTCTTAACACTTTATCAAGGTTATCCCCGATTTTGATGGTGTATTTCTCATGTGGTTGCCAGGACTCTCCGTCGAACTTGAAAAGCTTCCTCTTGGTAGCCACCCAGATCTCTCGTTCTCCCCGGTGGGCAAAGTCGACCACCTCCATATCATCGATCGCTCCTCCGAGAGGAACTGGAGTCCAAAAAGAGCCGTCAAATTTAGCTGGTCCTTTATCCGTTCCCACCCATACATACCGGGTGGAGAGGGGCAAAATTGCAGTTATATGGTTTGAAGGAAGCCCATCTTCGTATTTTTCCCACCTTTTTCCATCGAAGGAAAAAAGACCCTCCTTGCTGCCCACCCAGAGGATTTTTCCATCCGAGGCTATGGCCGTAAGGCTGTCACCGAACAATACCCGATAGGGAATCTTCACAGTTTCTGGTAGCCTCTTGGCGATGGTTTGAGGAAAAAGAGGAAGAATCTGCTTTATCTCTTCGGAGGTTAGGCTATCATCAGCAAAGGATTTATCTATTTGATCGACCAGCTTCAAAAGGTTCTCAGGAGTCAAACGACATTCATCCCAAGCAGATAGAAGTTTTTCCCACAAGGATGAAAGCTCATCGTCGGTCTGAACGCCAGAGTTTAACATCCTTTCTTTGAGAAGAATTAATGTATCCTTTCCGACAGGTTGATTGAATCGGGCGGTGATCTTTTTCATCCTTTTGATTTTCTCCTCATCACCTTCTTGGGTATATTTTCTGAGGATGCTCTCCAGCGACTCTCCAGAAGAGGTGGAATAATTCTGGTAGTTGTACCACTTTGATCTATGTAGTCTGAAAAGGTCGAAGCTGGTGATGGCCCATACATCATAGCGCTTGTAGTTTAGCTCCGGCACATCGTTTCGCAGCAATGCGATGGATTTAACTTCAGCCTTGGTGGGATCGGACAAAAGCTCCTCCCACCCCGGACCAGATCGTCGGCATCTTTCTTTCAGCTCATCAGAAGGGAAGGAATATTCCAGCCAGGTGGAGGTCAAAGGATATCTTCCCAGCCCAGCTGGATTCCAGTGGGTGGCGGTGGCATCATTTGAGATTGCCACAAAAGCCTCCCCCATTCCTGCGGCCCGAGCTCCAGCAGCAATCCGTAAGAACAAAACTCCTGACCGGCTTACGTCTGCTCGAGATGCAGAGCTTATGAAAAGCAAAATTAAGCCCAGGATCAAACCAAAAGAAGTTGACTTCTTCATCAGCAAACCTCCTTAAGATGCTTCCTGAGTTTCATCTGGATGAAGCAGAATCTGCCAGATGTGATTCAGTTGCAATGCTTTCAATTTTTTGTGTTTACGTAGAATATAGCTTTTTTCCTTAAAATCGGCAATAATTTTAGAATGATAACTTCCTTCGATTGACGGCGTTTTGATCTTTGAGGGACTGGTTGAATCTTTCAACGCACCACCACCGCCTTGCCGAATGCCTCCTTTTTTTGCATCCCGCCATTAACCCAACCTTCCGCCACGATTTTGTAAATGTAGATGCCGTTGGCTACATCGTCTCCCTCCTGATCTTTTCCATCCCAGGTGGCAGAAAAGTTGATCCCTGCAGGGGATGGTCCAACATGAATATGTCGAATCAATCTGCCGGCGGGGGTAAATATCTTTATCTGTACCTCCGCCTCCTGGGAAAGTTGATAATAGAAATTTGTCTGATCAGAAAAAGGATTGGGATAGTTCATCACCTGAGTAAGCTCCAGCTCCCTTTGAGTGCTCACATTCACGTTTACTGATTTGACCGAGGAGTTGTTGGCATTGTCCCATGCTTTAACGGTTAGTAGATGTTCACCTTCAGAGAGACCGGGCAACTGATATAAAAGAGACCCTTTTTGGAAATTGCCCAGCTCATATTCAAAACTTCTTGTCAGGTCGATCTGATTTTGAAAATCCTGATCGATCACCAAGCTAATCCGGTGTCCCACCTCTCCGGTGAGATTTATTCCATGCTCATCGAAAAGGGTAAGCTTAAGGATGGAGTTGGGGAGAATGGTCTCCTGATGGTGAAAACTTTCCCGGTCATCAAAGCTTATGGTTATCTGGGGTCCGATGGTATCTATCACCGTGGTATCTGAGCCTCCTATCACCAAGGAATCCCGAAAAGCGGTCCCATCCTGATTCTGACCCTCCAGATACACGCTGATCCTTCCAGTATTGCCGCCATAGCTTATATCCTTAGGTACCACGAAGCTGGCTTGAAATTTCCCTCCCTTCACCTCCGCACTGCCCTTAAACATCACCTGACCTGGCAGATCATAGTTCACCCTACCCCCACTGGGCATGGTGTGAATCCTTTTTCTCTCCGAATCGAAAGCTAAAATTTTTGCAATTCCATCAAAATCGCTCAGCAAGTGACCTTCATCATCTATAACCTGACCTTTTACGGTCACCAGGCTCAAAGCCGAGATGGTATCCGGTTGAACCTCGGTCAGCTGGGCTTTTAAAATGGGTGCACCCAGCTTCATCACCGGGTCGGCAAAAAGAACATACTGACGATCATTGGAGTTGGGCTGTCTTAACAGTTTTGCAATGAATAGGGCTTCGCCCAAAGAGAGCGAATCCTGGTTTAAAAGAAGATCGTAAACTTTGTAGTTTAAGGCGGCATTTGGATCTGGATACACCAGCCAGGTGGCCGAGATGGTTGCGATGGCGCCTTTGTCCTCTGCCCTTACAAGCTCCTCGGCCATCCCTTCCCCAACCGGATCGAAGAAAAGTCCGATACTGCATGAGGCGGTGTAGATCAAAGGTAGCTTTCCTCCGTTGTGAAGTCGGGGAATATCCTGACTACGTTTGAACACCTTCTCATGAGCCCAAACATTCGGATTGCCGTGTCCCATATAGTTGATGATCAAAGAACCCGAATTGAAGGCATCTATGATCGCCTCCTCTGCCCCCGGCTTTTCCCCGTTCAAATCAAAGGGATATTCCATCAAATATATTTTGGACAAATTGAAGGTGGAAGGGATATGGAAATTTGCCAGCTCTTCTGTATCCTGGGTATGAAAGGCTTCAGAATTGGAATGACGGGTAAATTCGTCATCAGCCACCAGGGTGATCAAGTTTCTCCAGGTGCCAAATTCAGGAGCCTCTTCATAATTTATCACCTTCTCTACCACCACCTCAGCCTCATCCTTTGTCCTAACCGGCCATCGACTGATCACCATATCCAGCCCTCGGTCCAAAGGTCCATAGGCAGAGTCGGAATCCAAATAACCATATCTCCCGAAGTAAATGTAATTCTCATCCGAAACGGACCGATCCCCCTCCCAGGTGGGGGCAAATGGAGGGATGAAGTTGCCTGCCTTTGTTCCTAAGTTATCTTTATAATCATAATGTCCATCCCCCACCAGCAGGGTGAACGCCGGTGCTGGCTGTGTCCACCTCTGGTGAGCGAATTTCAAGAAATCACGTATGGCTACCGGATCAAAAAGACCTCCAGAGAACTCATCATAAATATCCTGAACCTTGACCACCTTAACCGACATCTGGTTGTATCTCTCCCGGAAACTCTTCAGAGCCTGAACCTGCTCATAAAAGTCTGAATGGGTGATGATCAGAAAATCCGCTTGATTGGAGCCGTTCCTTAAGTTTGATTTCTCATCAGCAAAAATAAGGCTGGGCTTTTTAATTCTTGTTTCGTCCACCAGAAGATATCTCCTCTTGAAGTCTGTGGATAAAGTATCTTGAAACCTAACAAATTCACCATCTATGGTCATCCCATCAAATCTTTGGACCTCAAAGTAATCCGTCAGATCAAACAGATACACCTGGGGAGAATATAGGTTAGAGATCTGGAATTGCGCTACTCCCGAGGTATCCGGACCTTCAAAAAACAGCTGTCGGTCCTGGCACTCAAATTGCCGGTGATATTGGATCTCATACCAATCCAAAAAGACCTCTCCGGGAAAGGAAATCTCAAGGGTATCCACCAGACCGCCATGCAGGTTAAAGCTTTGGGCAACCGTCAAGGAGGCAGAAGACAAGGAGTCTGAAATCTCAGCCGGCTGACCGTTGACCCAGATGCTAGGAGAAGACGTGATGTCGGTATGTTTAACCTTTATTAAACAGGTATCCTGCTGAATTGCTCCCGGCAAACTCACAAAAAATCGGGTTGAGGTGGTCTTCATCCAGAACCAGTGGAAGTAATCAGCCACATATCCCGAAGGATATTCTCTTAAGGTATGATCCTGCTCTACATGAATTCTTGAGGTGAATTTCTGCGGAACGACAGGATTCTGGGCCACTAAGCTCCCATCCTTTATCTTCATCCTTTTCGCTGGATCGGGAAAAGCGGTGGAAGGGTTGAAGGTTAACCAGAACACATTGTCCCGGGTGAATGGATTGGCATGAAATCCTATCACCTCTCCGGTGGAATCATAATCCCAGTCGTTGGTAGCCCAGCCAAAGAAGAGGATGAAATCATCGGAATCGAATTTATCATCCCCCTCCCCCTCTACATATATGGCCATCTCCTTCAGTTCCAGAAAAGGATTGGAATTGTCCAAGGGTAAAACTTTTCCACCGCCGGAAAACATTCGCAAGGTTTTTGGATCCAGAGAGCCAACCGGAATCCCAGCCTGGATAAGCATGGTGCGGTCGATTTTGTATATACCATTTTCCCTGACTATCACCTTGTACCAGTTGTCAGAGTATTCGAAGGGATAAGAAAGGGCCGGTTTTAAAAGACCTCTTTGCTTTGTTGTCTTACGCCAGCCCTTCGACTCCTCATAATTTAATAGAACGTTTCGGTATACATTCTCAAAAAGGTCTTTTTCGACCTTAATCGTTTCTCTCTTACCTTTGGAGAAACCCACCCTCAGGGTAATCTGAGAATGGCATCTTATGATTTTACGCGCCGGGTTGTATTGAAGAGGAAAAATCTCAAGCACAACTATTCTTTGATTTCTCAGAAAGGTGGGAGGGCCCAAAGAGACGATCTCTGAAGGATAGTATTGATCTAAGTGTTTTTTTATTCTTGGCGGACTCAAACTGTATCCCACCGGGCTTTTTTCATCAGGTTTTGCCTTAACGGCATAAGCCAAATTTATACTCGACAGCTCCTTGCTTTCCTTGTTTAAGACCCTCACCGAAACTTGTGCCCCCTTTGGGATAGCAATCACCACCCTTCTGACCGGGATTTGAGGTCTTCCCGGGATACTGGAGAGACCGCATTTATCTATATTTATCAGGTCGAAGGATCGCCCCATAAGCTCGATTTTGCTCTGGACAAGCTTTGGCATCAGATACCTGAAAACTATCCCCTCCTGATCCGACTTCAAAATCTCCATATCGTCATATTCAGATCCGGAGGATGCCTCGCTAACGAGGGAAGAAGTAAATACCGGAAGAAGCAGAAACAAAAGCCAAGAGATTTTTGCAAAAAATAAACGCATCCTAAAATGAAAAAGCCGAGTAAGTTCCACCAACCAAGAAGCCCTTCATGAAAAGCTTCTAAAGCGAACAGCTCGGCACTTTAGCCTACGATCTTTCCAGTTAAAGGGTTTTAGATACACTGCCGACATAAATTCAGATGTATGCTTGCGTCTTCATTTGCAAATCTTTCCAGCTGGGCTTTTTATTTTACCTTTTTGCTAAAGACCAAACGGCCTTTTGCCCTGAAAAGGACTGACCCTTTAACTGTATTTCTCTTTTTGGCTCACCTCTTTTTTTCTTAATGGATATTATACCAGGAAAAATAGTTTTGTCAACCGTTTTTGCTTATCCCTGATAGCTTTTAAGTGATTGCAGACCCAAGGGGGTCATTTCAAAAGCTTTGATCTCAGGAGGCTGGCTAACCCTTCGGCTCGAAAAGCCTTCATAAATGAACATGCCACCTGATAAGCCTCTTGCTCAATTTGCTGGGCGTTTTTTTGGGGGATGGAGTCTATCTCCTTTTTGAACTCACGGGTGGCAAATTTTATATCCTTGTGGTTCTCCTCAGCCCATCTTTTCATCTGATCAAAAAGATCCCGGGGCAAGAATCTGTGGGCGATGTTTTGCCACTCGGTGCCCACATTTCCTTTGCGAATCCCGCAATCTGCGAATTTACCCACCACGGTCAAGGGGGTGCCGGTGATCCCGTGCTGAGCTATACATATTCCATTTGGTCTTACTGCCTCAAAGATCTGTTTGGTTCTTTCCAAATCGATGAATATCTTCTCCCCCTCTAAGTAATTGCCATGCTTTGAGCCGTTGTTGATGGCTAAAAGATCGGGATGGATGTTGTTTTGAGCTAAGCCCTCGATGAAGGTGGTGGCTTCTTCCACCGTGGTTAAGGAAGCCTCCTGTCCAGTTGATTTGACCTCCCCCACCTCCACCTCCAGCCCCAACCCATAGGGCTGGACAAGTGAGGCAAGCTGGCTGGTGATACGGATGTTGTCCTCAAGCTGGTTGAAGGAGGCATCGATGGCAATGGATGTATACCCAGCTTCGATTTCTGCCTCTATCTGCTCTTTGGCAGATTGAAAGGCCTCCGGGCTGGTATCCTTTACCGTGGTGTGATCACCATGGATGAAAAAAGGCTGAGCGAATTTCATTCTCTCTGCATATTCTATCACCGTCTCGAAGTAGATTTGTGGAGTCTGTCCTGTGTAGCCACCGTCGGTTCCACCTTCCGATTTGGCTAATTCAAATGCCACCACCGAATCCAGCTTTTCCGCCGCCCTCATTATTCCCGGAATCACATGTTTTATACGGGCGTTACAGGCCATCACGATGACGGGTTCATCTCTTAACACCTCAAAGATATCATGGGAGTTGAGAAGACACACCTTACTTTTTGACCCCAACTTTTCCCGGATATGCTCCGGTCTTAGGTCTAAGATTTTGGTTTCCGGAGTTACTGCTGACATCAGAAGCCCTCCCTCCAAAGTTTTTTGTTATACGGAAATTGCAAAGTTTAAAATTGTCCTTATTTTGAGCTATTTGAACAAAAGAGAAAATATAACCGCCATCACGAGGGCCGGCAAAAAGTTGCCAACTTTGATCTTCTTTATGCCTAAAAGATATATCCCTATTCCCACGATGATCAAACCTCCGGTGGCTACCAATTCATTTAAAACCTCGGGTCTTAAAAGAAACGAAAGCTCTTTACCCATAAGGGTCAAACCGCCCTGAAAAATGAGAACAGTCAGTGAGGAAAAGATCACACCAACTCCTAAGGTGGAAGCAAACACGATCGAGGCGAAGCCATCCAAAAGGGACTTGGCATAAAGCACGCTGGCATCCCCACTTATACCATCCTGGATGGAGCCCACGATGGTCATGGGACCGATACAGAAGACCAAGCTGGAGGTGACAAATCCCAAAACGAAATTTCCTGATTTTGATCGTGTCTTTTCTTTTATAAACTCTCCTAATCTCTCCAGACCCTCCTCCAGTTTGATCAGCTCACCGATTATTCCCCCCACCGCCAAGCTTCCAATCACCAAAAGGATGCTATCTGTCTCGAATGCCATTTTGAACCCGATTAAAAGCGTAGCCAACCCCAAAGCATGCATCACCATGGTGCTGATCTTTTCGGAAAATCTTGCTCCGATCAAAAGACCTAATGAGCTTCCCACCAAAACGGTGGCGGTGTTAACCAGTGTGCCTTTCATAAGGAGATTTCTCCAAAGAGGTGTTAAAAAAGAGGTCCTTCTCCATTTTAGTTGCTATAGTTCTCAATAACAAAAACGAAATCAAGGAGTTAATGATAAAGACATTTTAAAGACCTCACTTTCATTTGAGTCAAATGACCTATCCCCCTCTCCACAAATGTGGAGAGGCGGAACAAAAGG
>JAOZNS010000250.1 GCA_029933635.1 Candidatus Zixiibacteriota bacterium
CTGTGGCCATAGAAGGGCAGACGGTGGAGATAAAAAATAAGGTACTCTATGTGGATGGAAAGAGGTTTCCCGACCCCCCTCTGGCAAAATATACCGACCCAAACATCCGCCTTCCCGGAAGAGACCCTCGAGATAATTTTGGACCATACAAGGTTCCCAAGGGTCATCTATTTATGATGGGTGACAATAGGGACAACAGTGCAGATTCCCGTTATTGGGGACCTCTGCCCAGAAAATTGGTTTTAGGAAAAGCCATGATCATTCACTGGTCCTGGGCTCCAGACCCTAATGCCCCTCTGGTCACCAGAAACGATCTTCTATCCATACCGAAAAACATCGTGTATAACATCCTACATTTCCCCAATCGGGTGAGATGGAAAAGACTTCTACATCTCATAAGATAAGTAATCCAGCAAATCTGCGAAAGAGAGTTTAGAAGTTATACAACAGGGTAAGATGATGGATTTTGCAAGATCACACATCAAAGACCTGCCCAAAATACTTTTGATTTCTTCAGGGTAGGCTAATTTGGACCCATAGAATTCTTTTCGTTTTCCCCTCTATCATAATCCTTGGTGGAGATCGTCTTCATTTCACTTGACTCCATATGTAGTTTGTGATATTTTGATTCAAAAAGGTCTCGCTTGAATTTCTCTGAGTTTAAAAAATGATGATTTCGTTGGAAGTTAAAGACCTGGGAAAATGGTTTGGCAGAAGGAAAGTGTTCGATCAAATAAATTTTTTTGTGGGGGAGAAAAAATCATTGGTGGTTACCGGAAGAAATGGATCGGGCAAGACCACATTGCTTAAGATCCTTTGCGGACTCATGAAACCCTCCAAAGGAAAGCTTCTCATTCGGCTTGATGAAAAAAGCTTAACCCCGGAGGAAGGCAGAAATCTTTTCGGTTTGGTCATGCCCGATCTGGAGCTTTATGGTGAACTGACCGCTTTGGAGAACCTTATGTTTTTGTCTCGTATCCGGGGACTGAATCCTAAAAGAGATGTGCTCAGGGAGAAAATAGCTTGGGTGGGACTGGCTCAAAGAGAGGACGACCTGCTCTTTTCCTTCTCCTCAGGGATGAAGCAAAGATTGAAATATGCCTTTGCTTTGCTGAACGATCCCAAGATTTTAGTTTTAGATGAGCCCACGGTAAACTTGGATGAAGAAGGAATTGCACTGGTGGATCAGGCCATCCTAAAGCAGAAGGAAAGGGGAATTGTTATATTGGCAACCAACGAGAGAACAGATTTAAAATATGGGGATCAAATCATCCAGCTGGGTGAGTAAATCGGGCTGGTTGTTGTTAAAAGAATTGAAATCAGAATTTCGCACGCGCTATGCCTTAAATGCCATCCTGATGTTTGCCCTAACCACCTTAACCGTGGTGAGTTTCTCCTTGGGCCTCCTTTCGTTGAATCCTCAGCTACAATCCGCTCTTTTTTGGCTGGTGATATTTTTCTCCTCCATCTCCGGCTTAGCCCAGGTTTTCGTCAAGGAGGAGGAAAGCAAGACGGTCAATATATTAAAACTGATTGCCGCACCCAGCACCGTATTTTTGGGCAAATTTTTGTTTAATATGATCCTGCTTCTTCTGTTGGAGATCCTAATTGTTCCTTTGTTCATCATCTTGATGAACCTAAGGATTTTGAATCCATGGCTCTTTTTTCCCATGCTTTTTTTAGGAAGCTTAGGGCTTGTCTGTGCTACCACCTTAATAGCCGCCATCATATCCAAGGCGCACATCAAGGGGGCACTTTTTGCGGTGTTATCATTTCCTATCCTTCTGCCCTTGTTGATAACTGCCATAGATGGAACCAGATTATCCTTGCAGGGAGAAGCCTTCTCTGCTGGTTGGGACAATCTCAGGTTGCTTATATCCTATGCGGTGGTGATGTTCGTTGCATCGATTTTGTTGTTTGACTTCGTATGGAATGAATAAACATTTATAAGAGGTATTTAAAAAGTATATCCTAAAAAGACAAACAAAATATTTCTTAATGGTACAGGCCCAATTTATTGGGCTTTCGCCAGCCGGATAAATGGAGTCATTGAAAAAACTCTTTAAGGCGGGTGGACTAAATGTTCCTGAAGATATTGTCATTGTTTTGGGTGTGTGGAGTGATAGTGGCGGCTTTTCTTCTGCCCCCACCTCAATCGCAGTTGGATGAGGTATCAAGGATTTTCTTCTTTCACGTTCCCACAGCCTGGATAGCAGTTTTAGCCTTCTTCATCTCTTTTATTTTCAGCATCCTTTATCTAAAGAGGAAAGATTTGATTTATGATGCCAAAGCCTCTTCGGCATCCCGGCTGGGTCTTTTATTTGTGATTTTAGCCACCATTTCCGGATCGATATTTGCAAAATCCACCTGGGGTTCCTTCTGGAACTGGGATCCAAGAGAAACCTCGGTTTTCATCCTGCTTTTGATCTATGGTGCCTATTTCGCCTTAAGATCAGCGGTTGAATCCGAGGATAAAAGGGCGGTTTTTTCCTCGGTCTATGCCATCCTGGTGTTCGTCACGGTCCCGTTTCTGGTATTTGCCGTTCCCAGGATCTATCAGTCACTTCACCCCACAGATTCGGTGATAAACGCAAAGTTACATCTCCAGATGCCCCCCGCAATTCTGGTCACCTTCCTCGCCTCGCTTCTCGGGTTCACCTTTCTCTTCTTCTGGATCTTTAAATTAGAGTTTCAGATAAACCAAATATCAAACAAGTCGCTGGAGGAATAAAGATGTCCTCAAACTATGTGAGCATGATCGTCACCATAATCATCTGGATTGGTGTGTTTGTCTATCTTCTTAGGCTGGACCGGAAGGTCGAGAGGTTAAGAAAAAAAATGAAATAGCTGTTTATATCTTTCAGCCTTGATCCTCTTTTTAAAAGCTTAAATTTTTTCTGACCTTCTGCATGCCGGATTCATGAATAGACGATGTGATCAATTTTTAAATCTTATCCGCCCCCCTCGAACTGCTTTATTTTTTGTCGTCCTCTTTGCAGAATCAGCATTTTTTTTGAGCTTATTTCGCCTGGGGTTTCTTTTAAGATACTCAAACCTCACCGCAGGAATACCAACTGTTACGCTCCTCGGTTCCTTTCTCATCGGCGCCCGTTTCGATGCGGTGGTGCTCAGCTATCTTTTCATACCACTTTTTATCCTGAGCCATCTTCCTTTTATCAGCATAGATCGGCTCAAATTGAGTCGATTGATCATCCAATGGCTAATTTTGTTATTCTTGAGCCTCATCTTCTTTCTTAGCCTAGTGGACATCGAATACTATGGTGAATTTGGCACACGTTTGAGCCACTGGGCTTTGGAATACTTAGATCGACCGGATATGGTATGGTATGCCATGTGGTCAAATTATCCGGTCACACTTTATCTTTTGGTATGGGGAGCTATGACCTTAACCTTCTCCTTCTTATTGTTGAAGACGGGCAAGAAGATTTTCCTCCGAAGACGAAAAGAGTCTGTGGTTCTCCGCCTGGCATATTTCATATTGATTTTAGCGCTTCTTTTCTTAGGCGCTCGTGGACGCTGGCAGTTAGCTCCAATCGATTGGGGCTTGGCTTACTTTAGCTCCAACGGCTTTGCCAACCAGTTAGCTTTGAATGGCATCTATACCTTGGGCAGATGCTGGTGGGAGT
>JAOZNS010000052.1 GCA_029933635.1 Candidatus Zixiibacteriota bacterium
CATGACTCATGTTGGCTAAAAACTCCGACTTCAGACGATTGGACTCCTCAGCTTGATTTCTGGCAACCTCAAGTTCGGAGATGGTCTCAGCCAGTCGAGCAGAATTTTCCTCCTGTTTTTCCTTGGCAATTCGCATCTTTTCAGCATACTCTTGCAACCGTGCCTCCGTCTGCTTGCGTTCGCTGATGTCCCTGGTGGTGGCCACAAACGCCTTCGGATTTCCAGAGGTATCTTTGATTAAAGCAGCATTTAACTCCCCTATAAAGCGCGTCTTGTCCTCCCTTAACAGGGTATATTCCAGATCTCTCACGATCCCTTCCTTCAATGTTCTTTCAAGATTCCTCCGGGCTTTCTGGCAATCTTCGGGAGCAATGAATTCGAAGGCACTTCTTCCTAATATCTCTTCTGCACTCTTAAGACCATGTAACTTAAGCGTTCGAGGGGATGCGTAAGTGATATGTCCTTTTAAATCGGTCATGGTTACCGCATCGGGAAAAGTATTCACCAGAGTTTTGTATATCTCCTCTGAGCTTTTCAGCTTCTCCTCCGTCCGCTTAAGCTGGTTGATGATGCTTTGGGCGTAGATGCTGAACATTATGAGTATGCATAAGGCTAAGGACCTCATCCACACCTCGTGCGGATTTTGTGTGAATATCTCCTCAATTAGTTTACCTTTATGAAACACCAAAGCATTTATGCCAGATTGAAGAATCCACAAAAGGGCACCCAGCCCAATTCCGATTAATATCATTCTCTTCCAGATGCTGGTTGAGTTTTTGTCTTTATCTTTCATCTCGCCCCTCCTACATTTGTTTGCGCCGGGTGATCAGCTCTGTGATCAAAGATCGGTTAAACATTTCTGCCAACTCATCTGTGATTTCTTCTCCTTGAAAAATCAATTTTTCACTTTACGTGCCCCATTGCGTTATACAGGGGAAAGAAGGTGGATAAAAGAATTACCGCAGATATTCCTCCAAAGGTCACCAGGATCATAGGCTCAAGCAAAGTTAAGACCTTCTTGGTGGTTCTCTTCACATCCTTTTCAAAATAGCCATTGATCAATCCAAGCTGTTCTGCCACCCTGCCGGTTTGTTCTCCCAAGGCTATCATGGTGATCATAAAACCAGGAAAAGGCAATCCCTTCATGGAGTCGGCAAAGGACTCGCCCCTTTTTATCCGCTCTTGGATGGTCTCGATGGATCTGACTATGGTTTTGTTCCCAATGGTCCCCTTAATCAGATCCAAAGAGGGAAGCAACCCAAAGCCGGAGCGGAGTAAAAGTGACAGGTAATGGGAGAAGGTGCATAGGATGCTTTTCTGAATGACCGCTCCGAAAAGGGGAATCTTAATCTTTAGATAACTTAAGGTATAGGCACCGCTCTCGGTCTTCCGATAGATAAAGAGCCCGATAAGGCCCAAGAAAAAGAAAATGATCAAAGGAATGGCCAGGTTCTTAAGGGTGCTCACCGTAAACCATACAACTTTGGTGTAGAAGGGAAGGGGTGCTCCCATCTCCAGCACCAAGGCCATCATCTTGGGCATAAGGTAAAAGGCGTAAAATCCGCTGACCGCGGTCATCACGCACATGATCATCATGGGATACATCAACGCCTGTTTTAGTTCGGATTGAAGTTCGTCCTGTTTCTCTAAGGAGCCAGCCAACTCCTCCAAAATCTCAGCCAAAGTGCCTCCTGCTTCGCCCGCTCTTACCGCACCCAGATAGAATGGTGGAAATACCTTGGGATGTGAAGCGATGGCTTCGGAGAAGCTGCCGGTGGTCTCAATCTTTTTACATATGTCTAAGATGACCTCCTGAAATTTGGGATTCTTTTCCTGTTCGGCAATGTTTTGCAACGACTGCAAAAGGGGCAGTCCCGCAGTAAACATCAGATGTAGCTGGATGGTAAAAGAGAGCACGTCCTTTCTGGTAACCTTACGCCCTCCAAAGCCTCCAGATTTGCGAGCTGGCTCGGCCTGCACCGAAATGGGATAAAGACCCATCTCGCGGAGCTGACCCTCGGCGTCTTCCAGATTTCGAGCAGGAAGGTTGCCCTTTACCAGCTTGTTTTTACTATCTACCGCCTGATAAGTATATTGAGGCATTACCCTATCACCCTTCGGATTTCATCTAAGCTGGTTACCCCTTTGACCACCTTCTCTATCCCGTCCTCCAACATGCTTTTCATCTTGGCAGCTTTTTCTATTTCCGATGAGAGAGCTTTTTTGAGAATGAGTTGATTCACCTTCTCGTTGACCTCCAAAACCTCGAATATCCCGATCCTCCCCTTATATCCCGAATATTTGCACCTCTCACAACCCCTCCCCCGGTAGAAGACTGGATTTTTTAAATTCTTCAGCTGAGGATAAAAACTCAGCTCTTCCTCCGATGGAATATAACTCTCCTTACAATTTGAACATATCCTTCGAGCCAGTCGCTGAGCAATGACTGCCAGAAGGGAGGTGGAGACCACAAAGGGCTCAATATTCATATCTAAAAGGCGTGCCACTGCCGCTGAGGCAGTATTTGCATGCAAAGTGGTGAAGACCAAGTGACCAGTCATGGATGCTCGGAAAGCCATCTCAGCGGTCTCCTCATCTCTCATCTCTCCCAAAAGAATTATATCTGGATCATGTCGCAAAATGGAACGAAGTCCCTTAGCAAAAGTATATCCCGCCTTCTCATGGATGGGAGATTGTTTGGCTATGGGGAGCTGATATTCCACCGGGTCCTCAAGGGTGATTAAATTCTTCTCTAAGGTGTTCAATGTGGTGAGTGCGGCATAAAGGGTGGTGGACTTGCCCGAGCCGGTGGGACCGGTGATCACGATCATGCCGAAGGGCTTTTGCACCAACCTTTTAAACCTTTCCAGATTATCACCCCAGTAACCCAAATCCTCAAGACCTAAGAGGAACTTGGGCTTTTTCAATATTCTCATCACCACGCTTTCACCGTAGAAGATGGGCATGGTGGAGACTCGAACGTCGATATCCTGAGTGTTGTAAGTGAAACGAAAGCTTCCATCCTGGGGGATCCTGGTCTCGGTGATATCTAAGTTGGACATGATCTTGATCCGGCTTACCACCGCCCGATAGATCTTTTTTGGCAGAATGAATGCAGTCTCTAAAACGCCATCTATTCGGTAACGAACGCGACCCACGCTTTCATCCACCTCAATATGAACGTCGGTTGCTCCTTCCTTTATTCCATGAGCCACTATGGAGTCGACCAGCTTGATCAATGGGGCGGTCTCCTCCTCCACCTCCTCTAAGCTCAAAGCTTGATTCAAGCTATCCTCAATCTCCTTCTCCGGATCGATGGTCATTCCATAAAAGTCATCTATGAAGCTGAAGATGGTATCCTCATCCGCTATTCTGGGCTCAATATTTAGTTTGGTGAGCTCCCTCAGCTGGTCTATTGCATTGATGTCATTGGGATTAGCCATGCCAACGATCAATTTCCCCTCTTTTATCTCGACAGGGATCAACTTAGATGATCGGGCCAACTCTCCCGGAACCAACTTTATGGCTTCCTCATCAATGGGGGTTTTGGAAAAGTCGAGGTAGGGAGTCTCCGTTTGTTTTCCTACAAACTGAAGCACCTCCTCATGGCTTATAAAACCAAGCCTTTCGCAAACTTCTCCAAATTTAGCCCCGGTGCGATTTTTCTCTCGCCGAGCCAATTCGAACTGACTTTTGGTTATCCTTCCGGTCTGGAGCAACATCTCTCCCAAAGTCTGAGTCATCTCTCCTCCTTTTGCGATAAAAGATAATTCAACCGATCTCGCACGGCTAACTCTAACCGTTTTTCTTTTTTCGATCTGCTCTTCAGAAAAAGACGATAATATGTTGCCGCTTTCTCTTTCTGGTGAGCTAAATCCCAGGCTCTCCCTAACCTATAAAGGACCTCCACATCAGCTGAATTGATTCGATATGCCTTCATACAAAGTTCTACCGCTTGATCAATTTCTCCTCGCTCCTCATAGATGCTGGCCAAAAGAAGATGAGCCTTTAAGTGAAAGGGGTCTATTTGAAGAAGTTTTTTTAACTTATTTTTTGCGGAGGTATACTGGCCAACTTTATATAAGAGCAATCCCAAATTGAAAAGAACTTTTGGATCCTTGGGATTTAATGCATAAAGGTAAATCAGCTCCTTTTCTGCCTCTTTTAATCTACTTTTCTGGATATAGATGGTTGCCAGATTTATGCGTGCCTCCTTATGGTCCTGATTAAAGCTCAAAGCTTGTCTGTAAGCTTCGATCGCCTGATCAAAATCTTTCTGGCGCTGGAAAGCCACACCCTTTTTGTAATATCTTTCTGCTCTGGTGCTGGATTTTTCTTTAACAGTTAACGATCTTTGAGCTAACCATTCTTTCATCTCTGGAATGAAGGGCGGAGTTAATTCTTCGGAGGGTATTTCTTCGGGCGCAGAGCGGGGAGTATTTTGTAAAACGGGCTCTTTTAGAACCTCCTTTTTCACCTCAGCCAAGGTGGACTCCTTGGAGGCTTTCCCTGTTTCAGGCTCAGGTGATGTCACAATTTCTGGTGGCTTTTCTGTGGAAAGTTCTCGATTTCTTGGTTGCTGGGTTCCCTGAGTGGACTGATCCTCAGCGCTTACCTGGGACGATTTGCTTTTGCTGAAAGGCTTCTCCTCTGGTGTAGATGTCACCGCCGGCTCGGTTGGTTGCTTTCCGGTCACAGTTTTTTCCAAAGTTTTCGAAGAAGCACTTTGAGATTTTTCTTCTTCTGTCTTTTTTGTCCCAGCCTTGTTTTTATCTTGAGAAGGAGCGACTGGAGAGACAGGAGGCTTCTTCTTCCTGCCACTTATCGACCGCCGAGCCACCTTTGGGGAAGTCTCCTGAGCGGGTTTGAGTAAGAATTGATAACCCACACCCAAAGATACTATCACAGCAAGCAGGATTGCTACCACCATAAGTTTCTTTTTCCCTGATATCCTTTTGTTCTCTGGCTTCGGTGATGAGTCTTGCTGAGGCGGTGGATTCCCCCCTTTCTCCACCTTCTTTATGGCTTTAGTTACCAGTCCCACTTTCTTTACCCGGTTGTTATCAACCTTTTCTATCTAAATACTTCTTCTTTCCAAAACCTTTATCCCATTTAAGCTTTCCCAACCCTCCAGCACATTTTGCTCGTCGATCTTTCTGGTGTTCTCCACGAAGGCAGACATCATCGCTCTTTCACAAAGAACGTTGACCATTCGAGGTAAACCTTTGGAGAGCTCATAGATTCTGTTGATCGCCTGGGGCGTAAATTCCACAAAAGGGTCGACCTTTGCCACCGCCAGTTGATGCTGGATATAAGGTAAAATCTCGTCGATCTCAAGGGGCAAAAGATGATATCTTACCAGTATCCGTTGATCAAAC
Source organism: Candidatus Zixiibacteriota bacterium (assembly GCA_029933635.1). Classification (GTDB taxonomy): domain Bacteria; phylum Zixibacteria; class MSB-5A5; order MSB-5A5; family SM1-73; genus SM23-73-3. The sequence goes on from JAOZNS010000052.1 coordinate 5,379, forward strand.
TGGCGCAATCTTCTCTCCTTTAGCTTTTCCTCCAATTCGGTCTGACCAAAAAGAACGATCTGAACAAGCTTCTGGGTCTCCATCTCCAGATTGGAAAGGAGACGCAGCCCCTCTAAGGATTCGAAGTCCAGCCCCTGAGCCTCGTCTAAGAAGAGGACCACCCTTTTTGATCCTCTATAAGCCAAAACCAACAGATCGTAAAGCTGTTGGAGTAACTTTCTTTCGGTCAGTTCATCTTGAGGTAGCTTCGGTTTTCCTAAGCTTTCTAAAACCGCCAGCAAAAGCTCTCTTGGAGATAGGCGTGGATCGGAAATGTGAGTCACCCGTAAATCCTCCCCACATTTGCTCAAGAAATATCGGGAGAGCATGGTCTTGCCAGTGCCTGGCTCTCCTAATATCATGGTGAAACCCAATCCCTCATATATGCCGTAACGCAGATGATTCAGTGCTTCGGACGCCGAATGAGAGAAGAAGAAAAACTTAGGATCAGGAGCAATCGAAAAGGGGGATCTTTTAAATTTGAAAAAGCATCTATACGAATCCAACAGATCCACTCGCAAAAGGGAGGTATCTTTTCTCTGTTGGGGCACCGCGATCCTTTCCCTTTTCGGTAAAGACCCGGAGAGGGCACCCTCCCTTGGCTTGGATGATTTGTATATCAATTTCATTTCAACCTTCCTCTTCCTCGAAAATGGTTATCCTTGGGGTCAGGAATATAACCAGCTCGGCCCTTTGCTGTATTTTCTCCTTTCTTTTAAAAAGATATCCCAGCAAAGGCAGATCCCCCAAGATGGGCACCTTATGTTCCGTGTCTATCGTTTTGGAGGTAATCAGACCTCCTATCACCACCGTCTCCCCATCTTTTATCCGCACCTGGGTGTTTGCCTCACGAATGTCCACATTGGGAGCCTTCAAGGTCTGATTTTCGAACTGAAATTCTGACCACGTATTGGCGTCGCTGACGATGGGCACCACCTGAAGGGTGACATAATCATCGGATGAGATGTGAGGGGTTACTCCCATTATCAGACCTAAAAGCACGGTCTTTTGCTCCGGAAAGATGATCGGCTGACCCACCTCTGCTCCGGCGGAGAGCCCGGTCAGCTCCCAATAGCTTATCACCTGTCCCACATTGATCAGCGCCGTCTGTCCATTCATCACGTTAACTCGAGGTTTGGAAAGGACGTTGACCTCCCCAAATCTACCCAAGACGTCCAGGACGAAGGAAGCGTCATGTCGGGATGCGGTAAATTCTACCACCGAGCCGGGCAAACCCAAGCTTTGTGAGGCGGTTAAGTTAACAGATTTGTTGTTCAACAGGAAGGAATGGACCGCGGACCAATCGATCCCCCAGGATTGGGCCTGTTCCAAGGTCACCTCAACCACCTCCGCTTCGATCAACACCTGTCTGGACAGAACCTCCTTCAGCCTTCGGATAAATTTCTCCACCATCTTTAAGTTTCTCTTGCGATCGGTCACCGTCACCAGTCCGGCAAGTTTGTTTATGAAAAAGCTTCCATCTTCGGAGAGCGACTTTTTGATTCCCTCCTCCACCTGCTTCCAAAGATCCACCGCCTCAGGTTCGGTGGCGCCCGTGATTTGAAACTGTCCCCTTATTCCTCCAACATCCGGAATAGACCCCAGCACATCACCACCCACCTGAATCTGAGAGCTGATCTTGTTAGGGATATGTCCCAGCTCGAAGAGGCGCGTATCGGTAAGTTTCACATGAAGGGTCGGACTGTTTAATGAATACATATAGTCGGTTGGAGCAAATATGGCCTCCAGTGCCTCCCCTATTGTCAGATCCTCAAAGGCTACGTTTATCCGTAAGTTTCTATCCACCTCCTTATCCCATATGATATTAAAGCCCGCCTCCTTTGAAAGAGGTTCCAGCACATCCTCTAAGGATGTCCCTTTGGCAGAAAAGGAAAAGAGTTTTGGCTTCTCAGGTTCAAGCTCCACCATGGGATCGGGATCCAGTGGTGGAGGTATGGGAGAGGGAACTTCCTCACCCTCTTTTGTTTGAATCATTGCCTTCCTTACAGCATTCCGTGAGAAATTGGGAGCACATCCCCAAGCAAAGGTGAATACAAAAAGAGGGCCCAAGATGAGTTTTCTACAGATGGAGTTTCTCATAAGTTTTCCTCTGATTTGTCTCTGAAACAGCTACAGGCTCAACTTCAATTGGCTTTGTTTGCTCCTTAAAAGAAGGCAAGATCTCAGAGATCTGAACAGCCTCATCATGCTTTAAGTTTTTCCGGAAATCTTCTCTCCAGCACCATAGGGTCATGGGGATCAAAATCAGATAAAACCAGGTGAAAATTCTTATCTCATCCTGATAAGCAAAGCAAAACGCTATAAGATAGAAAATGGGAATCAACCAAAAGGCTTTTTGGAAAAACACCGGTTTGCTTTTGGATCGCTTCAAAGACCAGAATATCCAGATCCCGGTCATAGGAACAACCAACCATGCCGGATTAAAGTATGGAGAAAAAACTTCAGTGCCGTGCAAAAAGCCCGGATACGAGCCGATGTCGGATATCCTCTGGATGTTTATGTTCATGGTTAAAATAGGGGCAAAGCGAGGTCTTGGTCCGAGAAGAAGCCTTATCCCCAAGAAGGTGACCCCATAGGTGAGGAGGCTCCACCTCCAACTTTTCTTTCTCTTTCGGTGGACTAAAAAGTTCAGCAACGGGAGGACGAATGCCGTCTCTCGCGTCAGGGTTCCCAGAAAAGTCCATACGTTGGTCTGCCTTTGATCACCTCTTTTAATGCTTTTGAATGCAAAAGCGAAGATGGCTAACTCGGCCCACTGATTTGCGTAGTCATAACGGAAGGTCAACGGCAGGCAGGCGCATAAAAGGATGGTGCCCAAAAGAGCCCAACTCTCCTCGAAGAATTCCCTTAAGAAGATAAAGAAAGCCCAGATAGCCCAGAACATAAGAAACATTTTCATCGGCTCATAAAGCCAGACGATCTCTTTTTCTCTATTCAGTTGAGGATAGAATAGACCAAGTGCCCCATATAAAGCAGGCACTAAGAGTCGATACTGGGTGGGGGCATGCGCCTCTCCACTGAGCACCCAATTCATCGACCCAAAACCATTATATCTGGTTCCGTAATTATCATAACACATATGGAGCTGGGCATAGTCTAAGACGAATACCAAGGCGGCGAACAATAAAAGCCATTTAATCCCAAGATATTTCCACCAGGGTTTCATTCCCAACCTTCCTGTCTTCACAGCTACCAACCGATTCATTCGGCAATAGTTACCCAAAGGACTTAACCACAACCAGGAAATGATAAATCTTCACAGGTTTTAATGCCCCAATCTGCGATACATCTGAAAAAGCCTTTGGAAGGCTTTTGAGTTATGGATCATCCTTCGATTATGATAGATGAGGGTCGGTCATAAAAGAAAACATAGGTTTTGCCGGCCCTTAGAAGGAGGACCCGATCCTTTTTGATCTGTTTTATCTTCCAACCATCGAATTGGTCATTTTCGTGCACCCAGATTTTTTTATTCCCGGAGATGATCAGGGCGCTTTTCATCTCATCGGTGATCAGAATCGCCTTGACCACCACCCTTTCCTGCGGTTCGGCTTGAGCTTCTTCTCCCTCCGGCGAAACCGTCCCTGTCTTTTCTCTAGATATCCCAAGGCTTCCGCTTTCGGATAACGATCTCTCTATCTGTTTTATCTCCTCCCTTAACTTCTTTTCTTCCAAGGTGGCTTTCAGGTATTCTCTCTCTTTCTGAGTCAGGTTGCTTTTTTACTGCACCTCCGCCACCTGTCGATCCTCGGTCCGGAAAGGATCCTTCAGCGCCTCCATCGCTTGAAAGAGCGGGGACTTTTCTTGCACCTTCTTTTTAGCAGGCTCGGTGATCTTTTTTTTAGCTTTATGAGCGGTTCGAGGTCTCTCGGGCACCATATCGGCACCGCCGGAGCTCATAAACTTCAACATGAAGAACCCCACTACGATGATTCCTATTATCCCTCCCCCGATGAGAAGCTTTTTGGATTTTGAGCCTTTGACAAATTCCATTTTAAGAACCTTCCAGGATAACGTAATATTTCAGCTGAACCCTCACATTTCCTGGCACAGCCACATCCGTGCCACCGATGGTGAAAGTCTCCACCACAAAGGGGAAATTCTTAAACTCATTTAACATCCTTATCATCTGTTCATAGGATGAGTAATCTTTTATGCCAATTTTGAGGGGCACCTCATTTACCTGAACCACATCTGGAAAATCTCTGCTTTTGCGCTCATTCTCCACCTTCACCTCAGCCTCCAGCCCCAGCCGTGACAGAAAGGATTGCAAAAATTTTTTCATCAGCACTTTGTTGGCAATCGGGTCCTGGGCTCGAGGTATTTGAACCAGCACCTTTCCCTTAGCCCTTCTTTCCTCCAGAGATTTCTCCAGAGCTTTGAGATACTCCAGGCGCTGAGTGGATTTCTCCACGTTCTGCTTTTGGTCTCCGATCTTGGCGTTAAGTGATTTAATTCTTCTTATCCCGAAGAAGCCGATCAACAAAATCAGAAAACCAAAACCGAGGATGATGATCTTCTCTTTGCCCATCCTAAACGTCCAATTGATAGATTATCTTAAATGCCACTCGTTTGCCTTGAATTTCTCTTTCGACCAGTTTAACCCCCTTGAAAAGAGGAGATTTGACGAAATTGTTCTGCGTCTCCTCCACCTTCAAAAGCGAGTTGATCTCGTCCGATCCATCTGCTACTCCGGTGACCTCCCCTCGCCACATCTTTTTCATATTTTTCAAGGTCAGGCTTTTTAGAGCCACCCCCTGAGGGACCACAGCGGCTATCTCAAGAAGTATCTCAGACCAAGGGGGCTGAGAGGTTTCTATATATTGAGAAACAAACTCCAAAGGCATCACCTTCAATCGATCCTCCTTCATCTTGATCTCCCCCTTTATGCCCCCATGAAAGACATTTAAATTTCTCAAATCTAAGGAGAACCTTGAGATGACCAAAGCGATGATCAGACCAACCCCCAAGGAGGCAGAAATAGCCAAGCTTAACGCCTTTTTTATCTTTTTTCTTTCTTGAACTGATAAGGGAACGAACCCAAAACCGAAACGGTTGGGTTCAAGCAGAGCCAGCCCCAAACATCCTGGATAAATTGAAGATGGATCCTCTATTCCCGGGAAAGCACCCTCCAGTTCCAGAGGAACGATCTCGGCTCCGGTCTTCTGACTTAGGTTCTGCTCAATTCCTGAGATGGTGGAACTTCCGGCAAACATCAACCGACCTATCCTCTCGTTTGGATAGATGTCGTTATAGAAAAGGATGGTTCGGTATATATCCTTCATAAGGGCGGAGCTCTCAGGATCCTCTTCTCCTTTAGCCGAAGGAAGCTCACGGGTCAGACGGATCTCTTGTTCCTTGAAGATGGTGATCCGGCTGGCGGGATGATCAAGCTCAATAAAAGCCAGAGGTTGTTCTGAGAGAAGTTTCAGGTGGTCAAACAGTGCCTGCAGAGCCACGGGATAGGTGGTATATATCCTGGGTTTAATTCTACTGTTGGCAAACATCTGGTAGAGCGTCTCCAGACCGTCGCTTTTTATTCCCACACTCAAAATCTTTCGATTAACCTTCTGTCCAGGACCAGGCACCTCACCTAAGTCTATGTATCTGAACTGATAACCATTTCCAAAGGACTTTATCACCTCTGCCTCCACAGCGGAGTTAAGTATCTTTTTTTTCATATCAGGGAGGATAAATATTTTATGAAAGGTGTTATCCATGGCTCCGGAAACTTTGATTTCCTCTATGTGACCAGGGGTATTTTTCAGATACTCAGTAAGGGAGGTGGGCGCCTCAGAGATCACCATCTCCCTTGATGCCATCACCTTGAATCTCTTCCTTTCTTTCTCCACCTCTGTTATCTTGACTTTTTTGCCTGTAAAGTCTATGCACAGTATCATTTGTTTTTTATCCTTTTAAGGACAGATGTCATCCCCACCGCATCCTTCATCCGTCTTGTTGGGTCCAGCGGAGTAAAATCTATGATTTATCGAATCCCAAAGATATTCGGTTCCCCATGAATCCACCAGATGAGCGGGATTGTCGACAAGCCCGGCGTTGACCAAAGATTGCACTCCAGTTACCAAGTTCCAATTGGTCACTCCATCGCAGTTGCCCGAGAGGTCCTTTGGGGGACAATTTCCCACACCTCCATCCTCATCCACAAAACCATCCCCGTCATCATCATTTTCGGCTAATACGGCGGCGGCTTGGTTAAGGACTGCTGTCTCCTCCTCTATCTCTCTTTCCCAGGCGATTGAAGAGGCTAACTGGTTGGAAGAAAGATAAAGCAGGATGTCGTCAAACTCATCGGTTGTGCCGTCTTGGGTATAATCTCCATCGGTCAAATCGGCGTTGTTTTCGTCAAATTTCAAATTCACTCCACTGGATATCAAAACCATGGCGGTATTTCCTATGGATTCTCCATCCACCCTCAACTCAGAAAAAGGCGATCCGTCGTTGGTGGCAACATAGGCATAATATCTCCCCGTATAGATTTCATCCGTCTGCGCCTTTGGGGGGAGGTCCAGTTCATCGATGGGAACCAAGTAACCGGAATCTGAAGGGGGGAGAAATAGGTTCGTCCGGTAATATCCTAAAATCGCCTCCCTGATGTTCTCCATCTCCTTTTTGGTGTTTACCTCCCTTTCTCTTCTCCCCAAGGCGGCATAAAGACCCACCACTGAAACCGTGAGCATGCCGATTATGGCCATCGTTATGGCCAGTTCCAGAAGTGTGAATCCCTTACCGGGGTGCTTTTGAATTATATTCCGATATGAAAAACTCATCTAATTTGCTAAAAATGACGAGGGGGGACACTCATCCAAAAGCGTCCGACCTACCTTTCCCCTGATTGGTTATATAAGAGATAAATCCACTCCCTCCAGAGGTCCGGAGGGAGATATCGAGTGGTGGCGGTATCTCCCTCCGAACTTCTGGGTGTTGAAGCTTAGTCGATGAAGTAGTAAACGTTGGTCTTTCCGGTGCCGGAGTAATCTCCGTCCGTGGTGATGACGCCGGTGCTATCTACTCCATCATCCAGCTGTTTGTCTACGTTTAGGGCCACATCCTTGGGAATGGAACACATAATGTAATTGCCGTTGCGGTGAGCAGTGGGTGTCGAAGCGGTGTCGGCACCGAAGTAGTATTTGCTCCCGAATGGGCTCCTTTTGGTCTCATAGGCTAACTCTTCGGACTCGATGTTGGCCCAAACTGCGGAGTCGGTATCGAAGTTCCCGTCACCATCTGCATCTCCCGGAAGCTGTAGGAATCTATCGAAGTAGGTGTAAACCGCGCCGTAAAGACCTTGGAGGTCGTTAACCTGCCTTTTGATCTTGGCGTTTTTGATCATCTGTGCGCCACCCAGAATAGCCCCGATCAAAAGACCGATGATCACCAGTCCGATAGCCAACTCCACTAAGGTAAATCCAGCCTGGTTTGAAAAGAGCTTGCGCATTGACCTCATTCCTGTTCACCCCCTTTCATTCTTTTTTGAGATTTATCGTTCTTTTGCTCCTGCTTTTTTTGGGTTAAACTCATTTGAAAAATACAAAGAATCCCTTCCTTGCTTCAGGAGCACAAACCGATTGACTTTAGATGGGAAACCTCATCCCCATCTTTCTCCAATGGCTTATTTTTCAGGTAGTTGGAATTTGGAAAGCAAGATTTCCCCCCTTTTAGTTAGTATCGCTTGAATGCTTTGGGAAGTGCTTTCCGCGGGTAAGAAAATTATGACGTGAGTTCACCGCGGCCGTCCCCTCTACACTTCCAGTGTTGAAAATTATCGGCTACCGTTTGCCGAACTTTAAAAAATCTTTCAGGTAAGCTGATTTCCCCCTCTATGTTGAATGTTTAAGTGCTTTGCCCTCATTGTTGAAGGTTCGTACGCAATCTTTGTGCCAAACAGATCATAGCTTGCTGGTAAAAATACTAATTTCATAAAATATAACTGACTACACCTGTCAGCGAAGTTCTCCAGAACGATTTCGTGTTTGGTAACCGCCCTTTTTTTCTTAAAAAAATGGGAAAAATTCGACACTTTGCTGAATCTCCCCCACAAAAAAGCAAAAATTCGGAGGTCTACCTAACGGATTCTAATCCTAAAACAATTTTAAAGTCCCTTGAACAATTTAGATAAGGGATAGAAACAGGTGTCTTCGCAATATAATAATGTCAGTAGTTTGCAAATAGAAAATGTCAGGTTAT
>JAOZNS010000251.1 GCA_029933635.1 Candidatus Zixiibacteriota bacterium
TGATTTATCAGGCATAGTCTCAATAATGCTCAATAAATTGAGCAACTACAATATCTTGAATTTATGTTACACTCGACTGGTGCTTACTGCAAAGACGAAAAGGACTCAAAACCTATAAAAAATTTCAATCTTTATGGATATCCTGAAAAGGTTTAACCAAGGCGACAGGATGGCGCTTTCCAAGATAATTTCATACGTGGAAAACCAATCCCTCGATTATCGAAAGGTTTTGGCAAAGCTTTATCCTAAAGCTGGAAAGGCATACCGGGTGGGCTTTACCGGGCCTCCGGGGGCTGGGAAAAGCACCATAGTAGATAAACTCACTTCATTATTGGTAAGAAAAGAGCATAAGGTGGGAATCATAGCTGTGGACCCCACCAGCCCATTTACCGGCGGCGCACTTTTGGGAGATCGCATCCGCATGCAGAATTTGACCAACCAGAAGGAGGTTTTCATCCGCAGTATGGCCACCAGAGGATCATATGGAGGATTGGCCACCACCACCAAAGAGGTAGCTACGGTGATGGATGCATTTGGCAAAGAGTTCATCCTGATTGAGACGGTGGGCGTGGGTCAGGTGGAGCTGGATGTGGTCGATGCCTGTGACACCACCGTGGTGATCTTCGTGCCAGAATCGGGCGATTCCATCCAGGCGATGAAAGCTGGATTGATGGAGATTGCGGATATATTTGTGGTCAACAAAGCTGATCGAGAAGGAGCCAAAAGGATCGTCACCGAGCTGGACATGATTTTGGACATCCGTCGAAAAAAAGGAGAGTGGGAATATCCAATTCTCTCCACTGAAGCGGTGAATAACAAAGGGATCGATCTTCTGCTTTCCAAAATATCCGAACACAAAGAATTCATAATAGATAATCATATCTTCGAAAAGCATAGAAAAAGCCAAATAAAAACAGATATAAAAAAGATAATTGAGCACAGGATCCGAGATTTTATTGATGAGAAGATCTTACCCTCTTTGAACTTAGATCATATAGCAGATAAGATCCTTCGGGGTGAGGATGATCCTTACTCAGCCGGGGAAAGAATTCTGGCTCAGATTAACATAACCAATTCAGGCTGACGTAAATCGAAGACTCCCTGGCGGGGCCGAGGTTGGACCCCAACCCCACCACAAAAAATCTTGAAGCTTGACATCCCAGCAAAATCCATCGCTTAAGGCGAACTCCATTTGACTTTTTTGCAGATTATTTATAAATTTTTATTAAAGTAGTTGAAATCTTTGACGGGTTTCTGAAAACAAAAGAGGTGATCCTATGTTGAGCCAAACTGAACTGAGGGAAATTGCAAATCGACAGAAAAAATGGGAAAAGGAGCTTCAAAGATCCTCATCGCCTCCGGAAAGAAAGTTTATCACCGTCTCCGGTGAGCCGATAAAGGAGCTTTACACCCCTTTGGACCTTCAAGACCTGGATTACAATCGGGATCTGGGCTTTCCTGGAGAATATCCCTATACCCGAGGAATAAGAAAGAACATGTATCGGGGACGGCTGTGGACTATGCGCCAGTTTTCTGGAATGGGCACGCCCCGTCAGACCAACCAAAGGTACCATTTTCTCTTGAAAAGGGGACAGACCGGCTTATCGGTGGCTTTTGATTTGCCCACCTTGATGGGATGGGACTCAGATCAACCCCTCTCCATGGGGGAGGTGGGCATCTGTGGGGTGGCGGTCGATTCGCTGGAAGATATGGAGACCATCTTCGATGGCATCAGGCTGGATAAGATCTCCACCTCAATGACCATCAACGCCCCCGCCTCCATCCTTTTAGCCATGTATATCGTGGTGGGAGAAAAACAGGGGGTTCCATCGGAGAAGCTCACCGGAACCGTGCAGAATGATATTCTGAAAGAATACATCGCCCAGAAGGAATGGATCTTTCCTCCTCAACCTCATATGAGGCTGATCACCGACTTAATCGCCTTTTGCAGTCAACATGTGCCCAAATGGAACACCATCTCCATCTCCGGATACCACATCAGAGAGGCGGGTTCCACCGCGGTGCAGGAGCTAGCTTTCACCTTGGCAGATGGATTTGCTTATGTGGAGGCGGGGATAAAGGCGGGATTGGATGTGGATGAATTTGCCCCAAGGCTTTCCTTCTTCTTCAACTCCCATCTGGATTTCTTTGAGGAGATAGCCAAATTTCGGGCGGCTCGGCGCATCTGGGCAAGACATATGCGGGAGAAATATAAAGCCAAAAAGCCAGAGTCCTGGCTTTTAAGATTTCACACTCAAACGGCTGGATGCAGTCTCACCGCCCAACAGCCAGAAAATAACATCGTTCGCACCGCTTTCGAAGCTTTAGCAGGAGTGCTGGGGGGCACTCAAAGCCTTCATACCAACTCAATGGACGAAACTTATGCACTCCCTTCCGAAAAGGCAGTCCACATCGCCTTGAGAACCCAGCAGTTGATCGCCTATGAGACCGGAGTGGCCAATACCATCGATCCTCTGGCAGGGTCCTATTTCGTGGAGTCTTTGACCAACAAGATGGAACAGGAGGCGGAAAAATATTTTGAGGAGATCGAAAGGCGGGGAGGCGTATTAAAGTGCATAGAGGAGGGTTATTTTCAAAGGGAGATCGCTGAGGCGGCTTATCGGTATCAAAAACAGATAGAAAAAAAGGAAAGAATTGTGGTGGGAGTAAACGAATTCGTGGTAGAGGATGAGAAGGTGGAGATTCCCATCTTAAGAATCGACCCGGAGGTGGAAAAGGAGCAGATAAGAAACCTAAGGAAAGTTCGAGAAAAAAGAGACAACGACAAGGTAAAAAGGTCCTTGGAGAATTTGAAAAAAGTTGCTCAAGGGACGGAAAATACCATGCCCGCACTGATAGAATGCGTGCGCTGTTACGCCACCGAAGGAGAGATATGTGACGTTTTGCGTGAGGTCTTTGGAGAATACGTCGAGCCACCGCTTATATAAGAGACAGGCAGGGCTGGTACCTCCCGCCTACCAGGGAGAATCTGGAATTAATCCGTAGGTCGGGCCTCAATGCCCGAGCCAAAGCGACCATGGCTAAGCCGAAAAGAATCATATTGGCAAATCATTGTTATTTTCTTACTACGATTGTGAAAGATAGGGAAAAACTGTTAAAAGATGATACTGTTTGCTCAATTGTCTTAGAAGAGAGAGATTTCAAAAAGAGAATCGATTATATCCACAAAAATCCTTTAATTTCCGGTTTGGTACAGCAAATATCAGATTATCCGTATTCAAGTTTCAGGAATTATTATTTTGAAGATGATTCGCTGATTAAGATAGACAAACTCTTATGGTAATATATGCGGGGCTGGGAGCCCCGCCTACGAGGAGATAGTGCTAATTCCCGCAATTGGTAAAAAATGGAGGTATGTCATGAAAGAATGTCCACACTGCCATGGGGAAACTGTCTGTAAGCGAGATAATGGAGCGTCGCGAGGTATACAAATGAGTCGTCCCAGCTGTTTAAAAAAGGCAGGCCTCGACCCAAAGTCGAAACTACAGGTGATTTGTTCGGTTTGCGGGAGGAACAGGGCAAATTGAGAGCAAGTAAGAGTTCATAAAAATGGTCAAGGGTAAGGATACCCGTGGCCAATAAAAAGGCTAGTTTGCAGAGAAAGTTCGTG
>JAOZNS010000053.1 GCA_029933635.1 Candidatus Zixiibacteriota bacterium
TCCTTTTAACTTCCGTTTCCCACAACTTTCCCAAAACTTAGTTGACTTAAAAGAGAATTGATATTAAATTTATATGTTTGGCTCAGAATCTGAGCTGTTACACGGATTGGAGGAGTAGTTAGCTTTTTGAACAGATAAAAGCATATATCAGCACGAGAGGGAAAAATGGGAAAAACACTGGCAGAAAAGATAATAGGGACCCGTGCTCAAAAAGAGGTGAGCGCAGGGCAGATAGTCTTGGTCAATGTGGACGTATGTTTGACTCAGGATGGGACCGGTCCTCTGGCGATAAGACAGCTTCAAAAGATAAATCTGGAGAAAGCCGCAAACCCCAAGAGGACAGTTTTATTTTTAGATCATGCTGCGCCCTCGCCAAGAAGGGAGCTAGCCAACGATCATATCACCATCAGAAGATTTGCTCAAAAGACCGGAGCCTGCCTTTCTGAGGTAGGTGAAGGAGTATGCCACCAGATAATAGCTGAGTCGTATCTTAACCCCGGTGAGATTTTGATCGGAGCAGATTCACATACCTGCACAGGTGGTGCCTTGTGTGCCTTTGCCACCGGCATGGGCTCCACCGATGTGGCCGTGGGAATCGCCCTGGGCAAAACTTGGTTGAGAGTTCCGGAAACGTTTAAGGTGGAGGTTGATGGAAAGTTCCAGCCGGGAGTCTATCCCAAGGATTTGATCCTTCATCTCATTGGCACGATAGGAGCTGACGGGGCTACTTACAAAGCCTTAGAATTTTGCGGGGAGACCATCGAGAAGATGTCCATGAGCGGAAGAATGACCCTTTCCAACATGGCGGTGGAAGCGGGGGCAAAAGCTGGACTCATTGCCTCCGATCAAATTACCAAGGAGTTCTTAAGAAAACAAGGAAGGGTAAGCAAGTTCAAAAAAATAGTTGCGGACCAAGATGCAGTGTATGAAAGGACTATTCAGATTAACGCCTCAGAGCTGACGCCACAGGTGGCATTTCCCCATACCGTGGATAACGTGAAATCTATCGACCAAGCCAGAGGAATAAAGATAGATCAGGTATTCATCGGCACCTGCACCAATGGGCGGTTGGAGGATTTGAAGGTGGCTTCCCAGATAATCAAAGGGGGAAAAAAACATCCCAAAACCAGAATGATTGTAGTCCCCGCCTCCAAGACGGTCTTTTTAGATGCCATGCGGGCAGGTTATATCAAAACCTTCGTGGAGTTTGGAGCCGCCATCTTAGCTCCTGGCTGTGGTCCCTGTGTGGGAGTCCATGAAGGGATATTAGGAGATGGGGAAGCCTGTCTTTCCACCATGAACCGGAACTTCAAAGGAAGGATGGGAAACCCGGAAGGATTCATCTATTTGGCTTCTCCTGCAACTGCCGCAGCAACCGCCATAGCTGGCGAGATCGCCGATCCGCGTGAGTTTCTGGTCAAGAAAAGGTTTAAAAAAACCGCTAAGAAAAAAAAGAGTAGCCGCAGACTTTAGTCTGCGCCCTTTCAGATAGGGAGAGGATTCAACCCTCGAACCAAGAAGAAAAAAATAAGATTTGACCCATACCAAGGAAGCAATTTGCACCCAGCAAAAGGAGTTATCTATGATATTAAAAGGAAAAGCGTGGAAATTTGGAGATGACGTCTCCACTGATCTTATTGCCCCTGGAAGATTATTTCATCTCAGGTCTAATCTTCCTGAGTTAGCCAAGCATGTGTTGGAGGATGCCGATCCCGAATTTGCGAAGAGGATGCAAAAGGGAGATTTTGTGGTAGGGGGGAGCAATTTTGGATGCGGATCATCAAGGGAACACGCTCCCACCATAATAAAGCTGGCTGGAGTTTCGGCAGTCTTAGCAAAATCGTTTGCCCGCATATTTTATCGCAACGCCATAAACGTGGGTCTTCCAGTGTTGATCTGCGACACAGATAGAATAAACACGGGGGATGAACTGGAGGTCGATTTGGAGAAAGGAACGGTGGTCAACCAAACAAGGGGGGATACCTTACATTTCGCTCCCCTGCCAGATGTGATGATAAAGATATTAAATGACGGTGGACTTTTAGCCCATATCGAAAAACATGGAGAATTTAAGATAGACTGACGCTTCGGAAAAAAATTATACATAAAATAACAACAGGAGGAAAGATGGTTAGGTTCGATAAAATCGAAGTTCCCAAAGAGGGGAAAAGGATTGAAATCTCTGGAGACAAACTGAAGGTACCAGATAATCCAATAATTCCGGTTATTGAGGGTGATGGTATCGGACCGGACATCATGAAAGCTACCCGCAGGGTGCTGGATGCGTCGGTGGAGAAGACCTATAAGGGCAAAAAGAGGATAGTTTGGTTTGACATCTATGCCGGAGAGTCCGCTCAGGCAAAATATGGAGAGGTTCTTCCCAAAGACACCTTCAAAGCCATAAAGCATTTCATCGTGGCTTTGAAGGGTCCATTGACCACTCCGGTGGGAGGAGGATACCGGAGTTTGAATGTAACTTTGCGGCAGAGACTAAACCTTTATGCCTGCGTGCGTCCGGTTCGCTACTTTGAAGGCGTTCCCTCTCCAGTAAAACATCCAGAGAAGATGAACGTGGTCATATTCAGAGAAAACACCGAGGACGTTTACGCCGGAATCGAATGGCCCAAGGGAAGCAAAGAAGTAAAGAAACTGATCAAGTGGCTAAATAAGACTTATAAATTGAGGATCAGAGCCGACTCCGGAGTGGGAATAAAACCCATAAGCGTTACCGGCACCAATAGGTTGGTTAGAAAGGCAATAAAATATGCCTTAGAATATAAGCGCAGATCGGTCACCTTGGTGCACAAGGGAAATATCATGAAATATACTGAGGGGGCTTTCAGGGATTGGGGATATAAGCTGGCCATCAAGGAGTTTAGGGATAAGGTGATAACCGAGGAGGAGCTGTGGAGCCAATATAATGGAGAGATGCCTCAGGGTAAAATCCTGATAAAGGATCGAATCGCGGACAGCATGTTTCAGCAGATCCTCACCCGAACCGACGAATATGATGTGGTCGCCACCCCTAACCTGAATGGAGATTATCTATCTGATGCCTGTGCTGCCCAGGTGGGTGGGCTGGGAATGGCTCCTGGTGCCAACATAGGAGATTTTGTTGGGCTTTTCGAAGCTACTCACGGGACTGCCCCCAAATATGCAAACAAGGATGTGGTCAATCCTGGATCGTTAATCCTTTCCGGCTGTATGATGCTTGAATATCTCGGCTGGAGAGAGGCGGCTGAGCTGATCTACAAAGCCATGGGAGAAACCATCAAGCAAAAACGAGTTACCTACGATCTGCATAGGCTAATGGAAGGCGCCATCAAGCTTAAGACCTCTGAATATGCCTCCGCCATAATAGAGAATATGGGTTAATCTGATTCCCAAATGGAAAAGATAAGAAGACCAGAATCTAACTAAAGTTAGGTTCTGGTTTTTTTGAGTAATTTAGAAACTGACGTAGTCCAAAGTTGGCATGGTAGACATCCTTGCTCGCTCAATATTCGGGGCTGGAAGCCCCGCCTATTGGCAGATGCGAAGGATTAATGGACAACGGATCTGCAGATACTCTGGATGGGTAGGGCGGGCATCCTTGCCCGCCATATTTGTGAGCGAGTCCTCTTAGACTTTGTCCACTACCAACTCTAACAGCTTGGTGGTGGTCCGTCCTGGTATAAATAATTGATCAGATAGACCACATCTCCCAAGTCGATCACTCCGTCACAGTTGACATCGCCGGCTTCAAAAGGTTCAGGCGGAGGACCGCCCCTGTAGAGATAACTTATCAGATGGACAACATCACCAAGGTCGATTATCCCATCGTTGTTGCAATCGCCACGAATGACTAAAGGTCCTGTGGTCAAGATGATAAAGGAATAGTGATCGCCAACATACACATAAGGGACGTTCACAAATAAGCCGCATGCTACACCAGGAGTATTATATTCACAGATAAGTTCCGGATTATCAGGTTCCGATACATCCAATACCTTTATACCCGCGGCACCAGAAGCTAAGTATGCCACCGAATCAACATAGATTCCTAAGACAATCCCGTCAGGTATGTTATACTCACCCAGGTAAAATGGATTTTCGGGATCTGCTACATTAATTATTTCCAGGCGACCGGGAGCATCTGGCTCGCAAATCATCCCCTCTCCAATATATGCTTTGGACTCATGCACCCAGACAGAGAATGCGAAATAGTCAACCGCATATTCGGAAACTACTTGAGGCGCATAAGGCGCAGATATATCTACAATCGTTACTCCCGAAAATATCTCAGCTGTATCATTGCATACAATGTAGGCATATGAGTCTTTGACGTATATGTCACGCACAATTCGGGGATCCCCACTGGTGTTGAGTTCCACACTACCCATGAGTGAAGGATTATACGGGCTTGTAACATTGATGACGAAAAGTTGATTGCCCCCAACAAGATATGTAATGGTATCAACGGTATACACATCTTGGGCCCCAATAGGGGTATCATAAGTGCCAATTAAGCATGGATTAGTGGAGTCGGATACATCGATGACCATCAAATCGGTGTTTTCACTTGCCACATATGCATACGGGTAGTTAAGGGAAAGCCCCCTGGATCTATCATCTTCAAATACGCCGACGAGCCGCGGTGCATACGCCTCACTGATATCGAGTATCTTCAGTCCGTCTGATCGATCGATCAAATAAGCGCATGAGTCGTGAATGGCAACCTCGGTGGCTCCATTTAAACCGGAGGTGCCAAAAGATCCAACCAGCATAGGATTTGTTGGCAAAGAAATATCGATAATTTCAAGTCCAGCATCATCATCAGCTAAATATGCGTAGTGAGAGCCTGCAAATACGCCTTGAAAATGTATATCTTCCCCTGGCGTGACGCAGTTGCCAACCACAGTGGGATGCTGGGGGTCCTCCACATCCACAATTGTAAGACCCGCCTCTCTATCTGCTACATATGCATATCTTCCCACAATCCAGACGTCCCATCCAAAATCATAGGTGGCGACCCCGCCACATACCTCTGGAAGGGAGGGAGAAGATACGTCCACAATTGTTAAACCAGCATCACCATCAGCAACATACACATAATTGCCATCACCTGAGAGACAAAGCCGACGCGCACTTCCTGGCGTTTCACATGCCCCCACTGATTCTGGAGTAGCTGGATTGGAAACATCAAGTACCAAGAGTTTGCCA
The DNA here is from genome assembly GCA_029933635.1 of Candidatus Zixiibacteriota bacterium. Taxonomy (GTDB): domain Bacteria; phylum Zixibacteria; class MSB-5A5; order MSB-5A5; family SM1-73; genus SM23-73-3. The sequence continues at coordinate 5,203 of JAOZNS010000053.1, forward strand.
TCACCTACCACGTAGGCAAAATCATCCTGGACAGCCACGTCAGCGCAATTGACGAATGGATAGGTCGTCAACTTCGTGGGAGTGACTGGATTGGTTACATCTATGATCACCAATCCATAAACCAAGCTAGCCAGATAAGCAACAGAATCTTTCACCCATACGGAATATGAGTAGGGCATAAGACCATATCCCCAGTTACCTAAAAATACTGGATTGTTTGGCACGCTTACGTCAACTATGTCCATACCGTTGTATCGATTGGTAAGATATGCATATTGACCGTCCACATAAATGCCCCAATTCTGAAAATCGTCCGATATATACTTACTCACCAGTCGCGGTCTGGAGGGCTCAGATATATCGATCAATAAAAGCCCTAAGTCGTTAGCTACGTATGCAATGCCATCGACCACGGTTACATCATTATGACTGCCCCAAACCAGATATTCTGAGACAAATTGAAGTTCGACTCCGTCGTTTGGAAGACCATTTGTCGAGTAAATATCTCCGTCCAAGGTGGCAAAAATCTTAATTTTCTTCATATTGCTTGGTTCATTAATATCCTCACTACCGACTACCATAGAACCTGTTCCTACGAGCAACGCTACCATGCCCATAATTAAACCTTTCCTGATCATAGCATTTTCCCACCTCCCTTTCCTCTCTTTAAATCAAAGTCAAAAATCCTGCGTTCCTGATAATCTATCTCATCGTTTTAAGTGTTTGATTCTGAATTTTAATCTGCAATTTTACATTTTTTACTTTGCCCTTTGCTTTCCGCTTTTTATCTCTCAAACTCAATCCTTCTTCACAAAGGGGACAGTCAAAGCTCAAGGGATTCCATCACTAAATTAACAACATTTTGGCGGGGGACCTTCTCTATACAGGTAATTAATCAGATAGACTACATCCCCCAAGTCGACCACACCATCACAGTTGACATCTCCGACCTCCAGTGGATCCGGAGCAGGACCCTCTCTGTAAATGTAGCTTATTAAGTAAACAACATCACCAACATCTACCACCTCATCCCCATTGCAGTCACCACTGGGAAGGCAGTTTATAAGAACCGAGACGTTGTCAGAACCATAATTTGCAGTTGATAGGTCAAGATCACCGTCACCATCAAGGTCAGCAGCAAAGATCGAGTATGCATAGTCCCCGACCGAATAGACCGAATCGGGGGTGAAACCGCCATCTCCATCATTCAAAAGAACTGAGACATCGCTGGAGAACTCACTTGAAACTGACAGGTCAAGGTCAAAATCGCCATCAACATCTCCGGCAAAAACCGACCAGGGACCACTTCCGGCCGGATAGGTTGAGTGGGTGCCAAAGGTGCCATCCCCGTTGTTTAATAGAATCGAGACGTTATTAGAATAACAATTAGCAGTCTGCAGATCAAGATCACCGTCAGTATCAAGATCTGCGGCAAAAACTGACAAGGGAAGATCACCTACTTGATAGAAAGAAGAAAACGTGAAGGTGCCATCCCCATTGTTCAAAAGAACTGCGGCATCGTAAGAACCATAATTGGAAGTCGCAAGGTCAAGATCACCATCACCATCCACATCCGCTGCAAAAACCGATACAGGCATTGTCCCCTCACCAACTGGATATGCGGATTGGGGTCCGAAAGTACCATTTCCATCGTTCATTAAGACAGACACATTGTCGGACATAATGTTTGCAGTTGCTAAGTCCGGATCGCCATCACCATCAAGGTCGGCAGAAACCACACAAGCAGGGTTGTCATAGATTGGATAGACCGATGGGGAAGCAAAGGTCCCATCTCCATTGTTGAATAAAACCGAGATGTTGCTTTCATACATATTTGCAGTTATGAGGTCTAAGTCTCCATCACCATCAAGATCTGAAGCAAAGACCGACCACGGTTCCTCACCCACTGGATAGATCGAATGAGAGGCAAAGGTGCCGTCCCCATTGTTCAAAAGAACCGAGACGTTGTTGGAATGAGAATTGGCGGTCATTAGGTCCGGGTATCCATCCCCATCCAGATCAGCAGCAAAAATTGACCAAGGACCTTCACCGACCGCGTAAACCGAATCGTGAGTGAAGGTGCCTGGACTTTCATTGCTGACTTCGGTGGTGAAGGACCAGACATAACTGCTATCCATAGGAAAGCCTCGAGCTGACTTGATGCCTGTGGTTAACGACACGGTTACCACTTCGCCAACAGCAAAGTCATCAAATGGATCTAAGGTGGCAGTTTTTGTCTGGCTGTCATAGGTGATTGTGCCCTGGTGGACTCCCGTGGACCATGAGTTGACCACAAAGGTGGAGTCGTTGATGGTGCTCTCATCCATGGGGATGTTGAAAGCCACCGATATGTTGGTTGAAGTCGATACGTTCAGCTCATTCTGAGCTGGGGAGGTGGAAACAATTTTGGGGATGCTATCCAAGGGAACGCCGCCGGAGATACAATAAACCCTGCCCCCTGATCCAGAAAGCATCTGGGTTCCTGCCAGAGCATCCGGCACACCGTCTCCACTCACATCGGGAAGACCCCTCACCGTGAGGAGCCGATTCCCGGTATAATAGGTCCACAGGGTGTCACATGCTCTCAGATCAACGCAGTAGACCCTATAGTCAAATGATCCACCCAAAGCCTCTGGATAACCATCTCCATTTACGTCACCTATCGCGTCCACAGACCAAACATCGCCTCCGTTTAACGTTCCTGCGGGATAACTACAGATTTGAGTTCCATCTGCACCGGAGACGCATATTATGGCATTTTTCCATGAGCCGATTAAAACATCCTGAATTCCATCGTCATCAACGTCCTCGATGGGCACAACCTTCATCACATACTGATATGCGCCCACAAAATAGCTCCAGATATCCGATCCGTCCGCTCCGCTTCTGCAATAGACATATCCGTCCCACACTCCGGCTAAAGCGTCCTGGATGCCATCACCGTTTACATCCTCGATGGCGGAGACGTCATGAACCGACGCTCCAAAATGGTGTTGCCATAATACGGTAGCTGTTCCCGAGGAGGCACCTGACACACAGATGATTCGATCATCGTAGGTGTCTCCTGCACCGATTAAAGCATCATTTTTTCCATCTGCGTTCACGTCGGCAATCTCTGCCACGGCGAAGACCGCATCGTTTGCCTGAAACTTCCAGATGAGACTGCCGTTGGTCCCATCCACGCAATAGGCAGCGTCCGCATCTGAACCCGCGCCAAATATAACCTCAGGCACGTCATCCCCATTTAGATCTTCTATGGAACAGATGCTGTAAATCCAGCCAGAAGGAGGATTGGCATAGGTATCATAAGACCATATCATATCCCCGGTCTGACCATCGATGGCGTAGGCGGTTCGCCCGCCCCAGGCAGTGCCCAAAAGGGCATCGGGGTGACCATCTCCGTTCAAATCATCAGCATAGGAAACGCACTGATCCCCATATCCACCGCTGTTGCTGGGTCCTCCTGGAGGACGGCAGGACCAGATAACTGAACCATATCCCGGACTGTTACCTTTGATGCAATAGAAATGATCCTGTTGAGGAGCTCCAGCATCATAGGTCTCCACCAAAACATCAGGAAGACCGTCTTCATCTACATCCACAAATCTAGAGACGCACTCCACATTTTCGATTCCCTGAAACCACCAGATCAGATCCCCTCCATCTTTCGATCCATCCTTAACCATGGGAGTGGGCATCTGTTGAAAAGATTCACATTGACACAAGCGCTTCTGGATGATCTGCCAGTCCCTATCCTTGTTTATCCAACCCCCAAAAGCTTTTGCATCTACCAAAAGCAACAGGATGCAGAGAATCGGGAGAAAGACTTTTAGCCATTTGACCATCAGGTTCACCTCCTATAAAAAGAGAAATTATGATTTATTTTAGGTTTTTTAAAAACACCCCAAAAAGGCAATTTTATCAGCCTCTTCCAATTTTAAACTTAGCACAATTTTTGAATTTGTCAACAGAAATTCTGAAAAACGGTTTAAGGATGGATGACAAAAATAACGGGGGGCTGTCAAAACCTTTAAATTAAAGTTGAGAAAAAAAGTCGCAATTGTTTATGAAGGAAAAGAGATTGGCATAAAACTTCATCGATGATCGATTTCAAGCAGGTGTGGGGCAAAGACGGGAGCAAAATTTATCAAGTAAAAAGGCCTTTTTCCCGGGACGGGAAACAGATCTAAAGATCACTTTCACAAAGTGGTTAAGGTCGTAGATTTGAGTTTTATGAATAAATTGAGGAAGCCCTGTTTTGAGCTATTTTGAGCAGATATTTATTGATCCTATGGTTTTAATTAAGATGATAAAGCAATACCTTGGGATACCCAAAACTTTTTAAAGTTCTTCGGGGTAGTCCTCCAAATGTGGCTGAGGTTTTAATTTAATGGGAGGAATGGGATAAGAGGATCGCTTTCACTTTAAGAAATAGTATTGGAGGGAACTGATAAGCTTTGCTTTTAAGTTAGCAATTATCTATGGCTCCACGCACCCTCGCTTTAATGGGGGTCCGGTGCGATAAAGATAATTGATCAGGTAGACCACATCCCCCATACCAATGATGCAGTCGCCGTTGGGATCACCGGCTGAGGGAGGATCAGGAAGGGGACCGTCCCGGTACAGGTAACTGATGAGGAAGACCAAATCTCCCATGTTGACGATGCCATCGCCGTTTGCATCCCCATAAACATAGGTATACTCAGATGCCAGGACCAGAGAATTATAGCAATTTATTCGTCCATGACCCAGCTCGAAACTTTTGCCCGTTTCAATGTAATACATGTAGTCCCCCACCTGATCCGCACCCTCCTCGATAATCTCCCTCAGCTCATAAGCATTGAAATTTGGCTCTATGGAGAGCAAAAGGGAAGCCAATCCGGTTACCATACCGCAGGACATGGAGGTGCCTGCCATGTAGCCATAAGTTTGAGTGAGAAAATATGGCGGATCGTTGAGCGTGACCGGGTAATTGGGAGTGGTGGAAAAGATGTCATTCTCATCCCAAGGGGTCCCCTGTCCCCCGGGGGCAGCTACAGTTATTGAAGGACCATAATTGGAATAATCGGCCAACTGATCATCACAGGTGGTGGCTGACACGGCTACAACGTTGGTATAGGTATCCGCATAGTGGGCCGGATACAAGACCGAATCACCATATCCGTTTCCCGCCGCAGAGACCAAAAGCACGTTATTGCTGTCGGCATACCTGACCGCCTCTTCCTTGGTAAAGGATGCTATTCCCCCACCACTATAATTGATAACCCGAGCACCATAGTCTACCGCATGAAGGACCCCGTTTTTGAAGGTATTATGGGTACCAATACCCAGGCTATCAAATACCTGATCGATCAGGATGCGACAATTCCAGTCCACTCCTGCTATCCCGGTTTCGTTATTGGTCATGGCCGCGATAATTCCCAGCACATGGGTCCCATGACCAAACCTGTCTCTCACCAGCTCCCCATCTCCCACAATGTCCTCACCCACTATATACCTGGTGGTATCCCACAGATCTGGATGGTAAAGGAAGTCCATCAACATGGGGAGGCCCGAATCTAAGATGGCTATCAAAATATTTGAGCTTCCAGGAGATATATCCCAAGCAGGCTGAGCATTGATATCTGCACCAACAGTCCCTCCGGGCGGAAACTGTCCATAGTTGTTTAAACTCCATTGGTATCCCTGCTGGAAGTAATAATCATTGGGAGGATACATGGCTTCATCTATCAGATTGGGTTCAGCGAATTCAATCAAATGATTGGAATTCAGATTCTCTATCACCTTAAACAGGTCCACGGAGGAAGGCACCACCAATTTCCCCATTCCTAACTGGTCAGGACCTTGTACCAATTTGGCTTTATTTTTTTTAAAAATTCCTTCAACATCGTTTAGCTTGGACCCCGGTTTCATCTTGAAGAGAATCTCCCCAGCCACGAACTCTACCTCTTTTCCCATCCAGGTCCCCTTCAGAATCCTTTTGCCGTTGAACCAAGCTGGATAAAGAGGTGACGTCAACAGGATCGTTCCCAACAAAACAAAAAATAGAACTTTAAGTTTCATAGCCCCTCCAGTTCAGGCAGATTTTATCCTCTAATATAATTAAACGTCATCTGAGTTGAAAAAATGAAGGGGGATGCCAAAAAATTCTTTCCCTTCTCTAAGTCACGCTCGTCCTCAGGTTTTTTGAAAAACTCCCTTATTAATCTAAACCCAACCTGTCATCTGGTCTCAGGACAAATACCAATGTTACTTTAAGCAGGCATTCCCAGATGCTTCACTTTTGAAATTACCAATATTGACCCTTTCATTGATACAAACATGGTCTTTTACGCGCACCCTATCCCGGGTGGAGGACCTTCCCTGTAAAGATAGTTTATGAGATAGATCACGTCTGCAACATCCACCGAACAATCTGCATTGGGATCACCATATCGGAACGGTTCGGGCGCAGGACCTCCTTTAAAAAGATAATTTATCAAAAATACTATGTCGGCAACATTTATCTCACCGTCCCCATTCACATCTCCAGTGTGATCGCTCATAAATCTGGAAAGCTTAAGTGTCGGATCGCCCAACAGGGTCATTCCGTAAAACCAAGGGCGGGACCAATCTCCAGCACAGCTCTCCATATCATTGATGCACCAGAAAAGAAAAGCATCCCCGAAACTTGCCCCATCTCCTAAGGGTTGATAAAAATCATAAAAACACAGCATGCTACCTGTTTTGGTGGAGCCGGCCGACAAAAGTCCATAGGTGCTTTGAAAGATATACCAATCTCCCATGTCGTCCTCTTCCACATATCGACAGTTTGAACAGGCAAAAAGATTATAGAAAAGGACCTGAACGTCAATTTCCTCTATCTCGTAGTTGTGAAAAAGTGAGTAATCGTAAGGCCCGGTTCCCCAATAAAGATAATGAGCCCAGGGGGATGAATGGGAGCAAATAAGCAGGCTCTCATATCGATTGTTGGAGCTTTCTCTAACCCTCTGCATATAGTCTTCCCGGGTGGTTTCATAAGGATCTATGACCGCATCGGTTACCGGATAGGCTAAAGCCACATCATCCTCCCATCCATACATACACCAATCATTATCTATATAAGCCAATGCTTTATCTGAAAGTGTAAACTCTCCGGTTCGATATCGATGATTTTTGTCCAGATAGTTCTCCATCATGGAGACCTCAGAGGCACCGTGCTGGGTGAGGTTAAAAGCACAAAGCCTTCCCACCCAGATATCTGCCTCCATATCCCAATCTCCATCCAGATGGTCATCATATAAACCGTCAAAATCAACATCGATCCATAGACCATCTAAATCCATGAAGAAAAGATCGATGGGAAACTCCACATGTGAGCCACCCCACTCAGGTGGCTCGGTCATCTCATACCAAGCGACAGGAAGATCTCCGATCAATATGGCACCCGCAATGTTTCGCTCATTCCATTCTGAAATCAAGATTTTCTTTAAAGCCACCTCATCTCCATTATTCAGAGCCGTATAAACGTTGGGGCTGTAACCTTCGTTCTCCAGATCAGCAACAAACACCGAAAATGAACTCTGGATGGAGGGGTACAAAAGATCGTTGATCACTATGCAGATAGGTGTATCTCCTTTATGGCTTGAATATATGCGGGCAGGATTAAACTCCGAGGCAAACTTTCGCCTGCTCATATACTCCTGATAGGTAATCGGATTCTGATAGGGGTCCATCCAGCGAAGCAAATTTATGTTCCTGTAATCAAAATCAGACCGATCTTGAGCATAACTATTGATTGAAATCATCAGTAGTGCCACCAAAACCATTAACACCCTTTTCATTTGTGTCTCCTTTCAAGATCGTGGTCTTAAAAGGGTTCGGAAACTTTCACCTACTTTTTTTCTTAACTTTCAAGGTTAAAAGTAAATGGCTTTTTGAAAACTGACCAACTACCTTGGGCATAACCCGAAGGAAAGCTTTGCCGAGAGAGTTCTCCTCCTGCTACAAAATTCTAACTATGAGTAATATAATAAACTATCATTTTTAGTCAACCTCATTTTGGGCAAAACCTGTTCTGATTCGCGAAGCTTTAAGGGCAATTACTGAATTGTCCTTACGATCTTGCTTGGAACGTTGGGCGCCAGGTTTCGGCAGAAGAAAACACTTTCAATTTTGAAAAAAAACAAAGCCATTGAGTTTTACCCCATTGGCTTATTTGTCTTTATGCCCTGAACCATGAACCATAAACCGATTTTATTACCCCCGGCCCGACTCGAACGGGCGACCAATGGTTTAGGAAACCACTGCTCTATCCTGACTGAGCTACGGGGGCAAGTTTAAATCA
>JAOZNS010000252.1 GCA_029933635.1 Candidatus Zixiibacteriota bacterium
TTCATCGGGCCATCTTCGTTGTGCCTGATAAATCAGGCAACTACATTTTTGCATCAAGCATCCATCTGGATGCCTACGCTGAAGTTAAGGAAAAGGGTAGAGGTTCTTTCTTAAATAATGTGGAGAATTTTTGTAAGTTATTGAAAGGAAAAGAAAAGCAAAACATGTCTCTGGACGAATCGATATTGTAGTTATCCCCATTCATGACGACGGTTTTTCAGAAGCTTAAGGGGTTTGTTGAAAAAGCTCTGCTTTGAGTGCGAGATAAATTCCCACCCCCTAAGGGAAACATCAACTTAACAACCATAGGGCAGAGCATTTAGCCCTGCCTTCACAGTTGGACAACAGTCCCAAATACGAAAGAGCCAAGATAAAAAAGCCTGCCTCTAATGAAGAACTGCTTTATTATACCACATTAGTGGAGGCAAATATTTTCTATGTTATCCTTGACTTCAAGATATATAAAGAGTATATTTTCAAAAGTTTTTTGTGGTTAGAATGGAAAAATTAAATCATGAAACCTGTAAAAGTTAATCCCCTGGTAAGGTTAATTTTAAGCTGGCTTAGCCGATGGCGCTTTAAGCCGAAGTCTTTTTCTTTTGCTCAGAAGGTGAAGGAATGTCAAACCGTGCTTATATGTATGCCTGCAGATGTGGATCGTTTCATCATGGCAAGAGATATGCTTTCGGAGTTTGCAGATCTTTTCCATACCCAAAAAATCTTCATCCTCCTTCCCTTTCTGGGAGCGGAAGGATATCTCTCCAGCTCATCAAGATATGAGGTGATCTGCATCCAACGGAATGATTTAAACATATTTTCTCTGCCTAGAAAGAAATTCATTCAAAAGTTGAGAGAGCGTAAATTTGACGTCTCCCTGAACTTGGATCTGGGAGACGGCTTCTTCAACTGTTATCTTTGCCTTAAGTGTAGAATCCCTTTGCGCATAGGGACAAAAAGGAAGAATGCTTTCCCCCTTTATAACATTCAACTGGAAGTTACCAAGGATAGATTCGGCTCCAGAGGCAAATATGAGGGAATGGCCAAGGCACTTAGGTGTCTCTTTTCTGAAAACAGGGCACCAATGCTAAGCACAATTTAAGTGCAGGAAAAAGCAGATGTTCCTATCCAAGCTTCAAATTTTGGGCTTTAAATCTTTTCCTCAGAAGACGGAGCTTTATTTTGATCGGGGGATAACCGCCATCGTTGGACCCAACGGTTGTGGCAAGACCAACCTGCTGGATGCCATCCGATGGGTTTTGGGCGAGCAGAGAACCTCCCTTTTAAGATCCTCCAAGATGGAGGAGGTGATCTTTAATGGCACCAAGGACATGAAGCCCTTAGGGATGGCGGAGGTGACTTTAATTATTCAAAATGACCAGCGCATCCTACCCACAGATTATGATCAGGTCACTGTAACTCGCCGTCTTTTTCGTTCCGGAGAAAGTGAATATCTTTTGAATAAGGCTCCCTGTAGACTAAAAGATATAACCGAGCTGTTTCTTGATACGGGCGTGGGGGTCCATGCTTACTCGGTGATGCAACCGGAGATGGTGGAAGCCATATTGTCGGACAAGGCGGAGGAAAGACGTTTCCTGTTTGAGGAGGCCGCAGGTATCACCAAATATAAATTTCGAAAGAAAGAGGCAGAAAGAAAACTCCAACAAACGGAAAACGATCTTTTGCGGTTGGGTGATATCCTCTCAGAGGTGGAAAAACAAACCAATTCCCTCAGACGACAGAAGGGTAAGGCAGAAAGATTTAAGAAACTTGCCGAGCAAATCAAGGAGCTGGAGATCAAGCTAAGCCATAACCAATTTCTGATCCTGAAGGAGAAAGAAAGAGCATTGGATGAAAGATTGAAAGCTTCAACTGATATGGCTCAAAAAACCATCTCCGATCTGAGCAAAGAGGAGTCCGCATCAGAGGAGCTCAAGCTTAAGCTTTTGGAGATAGAAAAGGAACAGACCACGCTTAAGAAAAGAATTAGCCAGCTTTCCGAGAAAAGTTTTCAGATTGAGCGGGAGATCTCGGTTAATCGGGAACGCAAAGCTAATATGGAAAAAATGATCGAAAAAGACGACCAGGACTTAAAAGATTTAAAAGATCGGCTGTGTTCGATAAAAGCCCAAAGGAAAGAAAAAGACGAAGAGCTGTCCCGGCTTGCAGAGGAAACAGATACTAAAAGGAAAGTTTGTGAAGCTGAGGAAAAGACCCTTCTGGTCAATGATGAACAACTACAGCAAATGAAGGAAAGGCTGGAAAAGCTTTCTGATGGTTTGGAGAAATTGAATGATCGGCTAATTAAGCAGAGAAGCGAGAAGAAAAATATCGAGACTCAAGTTAATGAGTTAAAACAGCGTAACGCCATCTTCACGGAAGAAAGACGATCCGTCCAACAAACGACAGATGAAATATCTGAGAAATTAAAAAGACTAAGTTCACTGGATGAAGAAAGAAGAAGGGTTCTGAAAAGCAAGATCGAAGAGACACAACTGTTACAGAAAAAGATAGGTCAGATTCAATCTCGTTTGACTCAACTTGGCTCAGAACAGATAAGGAAAAGCTCGCTTCTGGAAGGCGAAAGCGCTAAGTTAAAGATGCTTTCCGAAATTTCGCTACATTATGAAGGATATGGCGAAGGGGTAAAATCGGTGCTTTCTGCCCGGGACAATCTTCCCGGCATAATTGACACGGTGGCAAATCTGGTTACCACAAAAGCCCAATATCTTAAAGCAATTGAGTGCGCTTTGGGCGAGTTTCTCCAATTCATAGTTTGCCAGAATGAAGAATCAGCTTTGAAGGCTATCCAGTATCTGAGAAAGCAAAATGCGGGGCGGGCAACCTTTCTTCCTCTGGACAAAATCGGTGTCATAAAGATGGGCTCACCGGGGATCGAGCTGAAAAGTTATCCCGGGGTGATTGGATGGGTAGTCGATCTGGTGGAATGTAAGCCCGAGTTCAGAAAGATGGTTAATCTGGCTTTGGCAAATACGATCTTAGTAACCAGCTTAGATGAGGCCTTAAAGCTTTCCGCGCAGCTGGAGCCCGGCTTTCGCATTGTTACCCTGGAGGGGGAGATAATCAGAACCGAAGGAGGCATCTCCGGAGGATCACCCCAAAAAATCTCGCTTCTGGGAAGGGAAGATCAGATTCAGAAATTAAAGGAACAGATCTTTAACCTGACTCAACAACTCGATCAGATAGAGACAGAAAAAAAAGAAAACGAGGAAAGGAAAGATAAGCTCGCCCGCTTTCTTTCTGGAATTTCGGCAGAGACCGAAGAGTGTAACCAATCCATTCAAAAGTTTGAGATTGAGCTTAAAACCCTTGAATTTGAAAAAGGGAATTTAAAAAGACGAGAATCTGAGCTTGAAAGGCTGATTGAAGAGATTGGCAAAAAAACCCTTCAATTAAATCAGACCATGGAAAGTCTGGATAAAGACACAGGAAGGCTTGAGGACCAAAAGGAAAGACTCTCTGCGCAAATAGATGAGGAGGAACGTAAGGTAAAGAAAATCGAGACTTTCCATACA
>JAOZNS010000253.1 GCA_029933635.1 Candidatus Zixiibacteriota bacterium
ATCTGACTATAAGCCCAAAGGGGATCAGCCCAAGGCGATAGCGGAGCTGACCGAAGGAATTAAACAGGGGAGAAAATACCAGACCCTTTTGGGTGTGACCGGATCGGGCAAAACCTTCACCATGGCAAACGTTATCGCCAATGTGGGTAAGCCCACCATCGTCATATCCCACAACAAGACCCTGGCAGCTCAACTCTTCGGCGAGTTGAAAGGCTTCTTCCCCCATAATGCGGTGGAATTTTTCATAAGCTACTACGACTACTATCAGCCCGAGGCATACGTTCCCGCAACCGACACCTATATTGAGAAGGATACCTCCATCAACGACGATATAGATAGACTGCGCTTAAGAGCCACCAGCTCTCTTCTGGAAAGGGATGATGTGGTAATCGTGGCAAGCGTCTCCTGCATCTATGGCATCGGTTCACCCAAGGATTGGAAGGAGCTTTTGCTATTTCTGGAGGTGGGACAAAAAAAGGAAAGGGATCAGATTCTGAAGGAACTGATAGAGATCCACTATTCTCGAAACGATATCGAATTTGCCCGGGGCACCTTTAGGGTAAGGGGGGATACCATAGAGATTCATCCCGCCTATGAGGAGACCGCCATTCGAGTTGGGCTTTTTGGTGATACCATAGAGAAAATCTCGGTGGTCGATACGCTCAAAGGTGAAATTTTGGAGGAGAAAAAGAAGATCGCCATCTATCCGGCAAAACACTTTGTGACCACCTATCCTCGATTGGAGGAAGCCATCAAAAGCATAGAAAGGGAGCTGGAGGAGAGATTAGCCTGGTTCAGATCGCAGGGCAAGCTTTTAGAAGCGCAAAGGCTGGAATCGCGCACTCGATTCGACATAGAGATGATGCGGGAGATCGGGTACTGCACCGGAATCGAAAACTACTCCCGCCATCTTTCTGGCAGGAAGCCCGGTGAGCGACCTTACGTCCTCCTGGATTTCTTCCCCAAAGATTTTCTGATGATAATTGACGAATCGCATCAGACTATCCCTCAGATCAGAGGGATGTATGCCGGGGATCGATCCAGAAAGGAGGTGCTGGTGGAATATGGTTTCCGGCTTCCCTCCGCTTTAGATAATCGACCTCTGTTTTTCGAGGAGTTTGAGTCCTTGATCAATCAGGTGATCTTCGTCTCCGCCACCCCGGCTGAGTTTGAGCTGAAAAGATGTAAGGGGGTGGTGGTCGAGCAGGTGATTCGACCTACGGGTTTGGTCGATCCCAAAATCACCATTAAGCCCTCCGCCAATCAGGTGGATGACCTCTTGGAGGAGATCAGAATAAGAGCCAAAAACAAGCAAAGGGTTCTGGTTACCACCCTGACCAAAAGGATGGCGGAGGATTTAGCAGACTATTTAACCCAGATGGATGTGAAGGTGCGCTATCTTCACTCGGAGATAGATGCCATAGACCGGGTGGAAATTTTGAGAGACTTAAGGTTAGCTGAGTTCGACGTCTTGGTTGGGATCAATCTGCTCAGAGAGGGACTGGATCTGCCAGAGGTATCTTTGGTGGCAATTTTGGATGCGGACCGGGAGGGTTTCTTGAGATCCGAGACCTCACTTATTCAGATTGCAGGCAGAGCGGCAAGGAATAAAGCAGGAGAGGTGATCATGTATGCCGATGAGATCACCGACTCCATGCGAAAAGCAATAGATGAGACCAACCGGAGAAGGAGGCTCCAGGAGGAATATAACAAAAAACATGGCATCAAGCCGGAAAGCATATATAAGTCCCGGGAGGAGATCCTCAAAACCACAACCTTCGCCGATTCCCGCACCACAACTTCGGAAAAGGAGGAAAAGCTTGATTTCTTAGAAAAGCTTTCCTTGGAGGATAAGATAAAGGAGCTTCAGAGGGCAATGAAGAAGGCGGCATCCAACTTGGAGTTTGAAAAGGCAGCCTTTCTCAGAGATGAACTTTCCAAACTGCTGGATAAGAAAAAGAAGGGCCTTGGTCGTTTGTCCATCTTCAGGGGAAAGAGAAGATGAAAAAATCCTTCTTCCTGCGTCACGCCCTCTTCCTTGCATCACTTTTTTATAAAATAGGGAGGGAAAAAGTGAAGGAGAAACAAAAAGTAATTTTGTTTTTCTTTTTCCTGTGCCCGTCATTCCTGTTGCTTATCTGCACTAAATAACTTATGGGCAAAAGCTGAGTGGAGCTAACTGAATCGAGAGAAACCAAATGGAAAAAGCCTCTTTCGTTTCAATTCTTTCCATTATAGCAATTTTGTTGTTTCAGACAGCCTGTGAGAAGAGGACCGTAACTCCCGGCGAGACCGACTGGGATGCTGTTAAGTCTATAATATCCGAAAACCCAGATATATTTGTCCTGGGTTTTTTTGGCACAGACCCTGAGACCCTCTTTTACAGAGAGATAACGGAAAGCAATGCGGATATCGAGGAGGGATGGCTCGTTAAGGACGACACCTCGCAACCAAGTCCGATTATTCCCTACATTACCTTGGTTTGGGGCGATAGCCTCAAGGGTAGGTTTCATTACCGTTTAAGGGGAAAATCATATGAAAAGCCCATCTCTTCCATAGCGCTCACCAAGGCTTACTTCGAGAAATGGGGAGATAACTTCGATCCTCATCGGGGCTGGTTGTTGAAGCGCTTTAGTGGAACTGTGATCAATTCGGTGAAAACCACCAGAAATCCCTCCATCCTGATCATCATCTCAGAAGAGGTGAATGATACCCTCACGGAAGAAGTGGTAAAGAGGCTGGTAAGAAAGGACAGCACATTGGTATTTGGAAAGGGAAAACAGGTTACTTTTGTGATTGAACCATCAAGCGACACTTCTGACTTTTTCCTTCTTCACGTAAAAGAAGGTGGGGACTATCAAAAGATTCCCTTCAAAAGTAATGGCGATGGAACCTTTTCCGCCAGTTGGATCACCACCTCCGACCCAGAGATAGCCCAAGGCTACCATCATGCCATCGTGGATGTGGTAAGTCGAGAATCGGTGACTGATACCACCGCAGAATATGATTCCAAAGCTTGGGGGATCGTATATCGAATAGAATAAAAGAAGTTTTTGATCCGTCCTTAGGATGAGCAAGAATTTAAGCGAAGCTCAATTTTTCTTTCCTTACAGGATCTCTTTGGTCCTTCTTCCAGAAGTTTTGCAAAATTGCTTCAAGATTGATTAGAAAAGATCAATATATAACTTATTAAATATCTTCTGACAACAAAACACTCAGAAATGTAAAAAGATTCTTTCCCTTCTTTTCCTCATCTCCACCATTGGCTTGAATCATCTATTTCTGCCTTAAAAAGCGGGGCCGACGAGACTTGAACTCGCGCCCTCCGGCTTGACAGGCCGGCGTTCTAACCAAAACTGAACTACGACCCCGAAAATCAGTTATTTATTCGTAGTTCATGCCTTGTGGTGGATGCATTTACTATGGACTACCAACCACGAACTACAAACTCTTTTTATCTTCTTACTAATAATATGGGCGGTACTGGAGTCGAACCAGTGACCTTCTGCGTGTAAGGCAGACACTCTAAACC
>JAOZNS010000254.1 GCA_029933635.1 Candidatus Zixiibacteriota bacterium
TAGGCCATAAAAATTCTGGACGATGCTTTACAGAACCAAGCTGGCAAATTCATCTTGGTGGTAGAGGGCTCCATTCCCACTCAAGCTGAGGGCGCCTTTTGCACTGTGGGGGAAAAAGAGGAGAAACCGTTAGCTGTCCTTGATTGGGTGACGAAATTGGGCAATCACTCCAAAGCCATCATAAATGTGGGCACCTGTTCTGCTTTTGGCGGAATTCCCAGTGGAACTCCCAATCCTACCGGGGCTAAAGCGGTAAAAGATATCCTGCCCAAGGCTACCATGATCAACATCCCCGGATGTCCACCCCATCCCGATTGGATCATAGGAACAATTGCCCATGTCCTCCTTTATGGAATCCCCGAGCTGGATGAACAGCTTCGCCCTTTACTTTTCTTCAAAGGACTCATCCATGAGAATTGCGAGAGAAGGCACTATTTTGAAGAAGGAATATACGCTAAAGATTATGGTGATGAGGGATGTCTTTTCGAACTTGGTTGCAAAGGACCTATGGCTCACTGTGACGTCTCCATCCGGGGATGGAACAATGGGGTGAACTGGTGCGTCAGGAGTGGCAGCCCTTGCTATGCCTGCACCGAACCTACCTTTCCGGATCATGATGGAGGCGGATTATATGGAGTTCTGGACAAAAAATCCATTCTGGGAATTCCCTGGAGGAAAGCGGAGAGGAAGAAACCTCCTAAGCCGGTTAAGCTAATTTAGGAAAGAGAGGTAAATTATGGCAAAGAAAATCACAATCGACCCCATCACCAGGATCGAGGGTCACTTGAAGATAGAGGTGGAGATCAAAGATGGTAAGGTCTCCGAAGCAAAAAGCGCAGGGGAGATGTTCCGGGGATGGGAGATCATTCTCAAGGGGAGGGACCCTCTGGATGCCCAGATGATCACCCAGCGTATCTGTGGGGTCTGTCCCTCTGCTCATGCTCAAGCTTCCACTTTGTGTCTGGACGATGCCTTTGGTATCCATCCCCCGGATAATGGAAGATTGATTCGAAATTTGATTTTCGGAGCAAACTATATCCAATCTCATATACTTCATTTCTATCATTTAGCCGCATTGGACTATGTGGATATAACCGCAATTTTAAAGTATACCGGAAAGGATCCCGGTTTAAATAGACTCAAAGAGTGGGCCAAGACTGAAATAGATAGCGGAAGACCGACCGCGGTGGCTCCATTTCTCCCCAGATTGAAGGGGGACTATCTTTTGGATACGGATGCCAATATCACCGCCATCGCTCACTATCTCAAAGCTCTGGATATGAGAAAAAAAGCTCAGGAGATGCTCTGTATCTTTGGTGGCAGGATGCCCCATGAGATAGCCATCATGCCGGGGGGTGTGTGCGAAAGACCCACCGTGGACAAGATCACCGAATTTCTCTACAGGGTCAAAGAGCTCCAATCCTTCATCGATAACGTCTATATCCCGGACGTCGTTGCAGTGGCTAAAGCTTATCCTCAATACTGGGAGATTGGCAAAGGGTGCGGCAATCTTTTAGCCTATGGAGTATTTGAGGAGAATGGGGATGGAACAAAGAAATACATCTCCTCTGGAGTCTACCTTGATGGCGAGGTTAAGCCTTTGGATCCACATAAGATAGCTGAATATGTGAAGCATTCCAGGTACTCATCTAAAAGCGGGTTGCATCCCTCCGAAGGTGAAACCATTCCCAAACCGGACAAGAAGAGGGCATATTCCTGGATAAAATCCCCCAGATATGATCGAAAGGTCTGTGAGGTGGGTCCACTTGCTCGAATGGTGGTTAACCATCTGCAGGGAACAAATCCGGCTGTCTCCAAGCTGGTGACAGATACGTTGAGTCAGCTTAATTTGCCGGTTTCGGCTCTTTTCTCGGTATTGGGCAGACACGCGGCCAGAGCTTTAGAGACCAAGGTGGTGGCGGATAAGTGTGCTGAGTGGGTGATGCAGTTGGATCCGACCAAACCGGTTCACACCAAATTTGAGATGCCGGATCAATCCACCGGGATGGGTTTGACTGGCGCTCCCCGGGGTGCCCTGGGTCACTGGATCACCATCAAAAATAAAAAGATCGATAGATATCAATGCGTGGTTCCCACCACCTGGAATGCCAGCCCCCGAGACGACAAGAAACAACCAGGGCCCATTGAACAGGCTCTGATCGGGACTCCCGTGGCTGACCCAGACAATCCCATCGAGCCTTTAAGGGTGGTAAGATCCTTTGATCCCTGTCTTGCCTGTGCTATTCATATACTTCAACCTGACAAAGATGTAAAAAAGTTTAGAGTCCTTTAGTCGGAAAGATGGTTTTGAATAGGGGATCCCAGCTGGTAGATCCCCTATTTTTTTCTCACGGGCATGAAGATGAAGAAGAAAATTCTGGTTGCTGGATTGGGAAACCTTCTTTTGACCGATGAGGGTATAGGAGTCCATGTTATTCGCGAGCTGTCCAGAAGGGATCTACCAGAGGAGGTGGAATTAGCTGAGGTTGGAACGGCCAGCTTCGATCTTATCAGGTTGATGGATGGAAAAGACAAGGTGGTGATCGTGGACGCGATCATCTCCGACCAGTCCCCAGGCACTATCTATAAGCTCACCCCAGATGACCTCAAATCAGGCAGAAGAAAACTTTTGACCTCCCTGCACCAGTTCGGAGTGATGGAAGCCTTACAATCCGCGGCCCAGATGGGAAACAAATCTGAGATAGTGATTTTTGGAATAACCCCAAAAGATTATCAAAGGTTCAGCACCGAGCTCAGTTCTGAGCTTAGAAAATCCATCCCGAAAATTGTTGAGGCAATTTTAAAGGAAATAAAAAAGAAGTCTGGCAAAGTGGAACCTCTGAAATCTCCCAAGAAGTGATCAAATAATTTTGTGCCCATTTGGTCCTAAAATATATTAAAACAACCAAAATCTGAAAAATTCCAATTTTCAGTTCGTTTATGGGTTTATTTATATGAAATCTTTCCCCACCTCCCAAACAATTTATAGCCACCCTCCCTTTTTTAATCCAAAAAGCTCGGCCACAGCCCAATTCAAACATTACCTGGATTGATACCCATCTATAGAGCATCCACCTTTTTATTCTGTTCGTGTGGGTTTAAGCCTCTCATTGATTTATCTTTTTTGTTGCTGAACCGATGCGCTCAAAGGAATCATCCCTCTGTCGGATGTTAGAAAAAGCATTGGGTACCAAATTTTTAAGATTTTCATAACCTTTTGGGGGATTGAAACATAGATAGACCAAGTCCGAAGGAATCTTCTTAGATGTATTGACATTAAAATAGCCTCAATCTTTTTAAAGTTAAGGTTATTATTTGAATATCTTATCACGCCGACTTCTCGAAAAGATGAATTTTGTCCTTGAAACGAACGATAATTAAGAATAGAAGGAGAAAGGAATCTCTTGAGCTTATGGTGCAAGATAAATGCGGAAAGATACTTTTTATGTTGCATCCATCTCGGCAGTTTTTTTGAGGAATTTTCCCAATCGATAAAGAAGATAGGTTCAAGGGTTGGATCTGAAAAA
>JAOZNS010000255.1 GCA_029933635.1 Candidatus Zixiibacteriota bacterium
CTCACCGGCCATCTGAGTTCATCTTTATCACAGATTGTGGAGATCTTAAGCGATCCTACGGATGAACGGATTTCCTTAAATCCTCTTTGTTGAAGGGCCCCGCTAGATTCCCACTTTTTCATCTGCTGGTCAATTGCCTGGATGATGGTTTCTGCTTGATGTATCCGCCTTTCGATCTGCTTGAACTTCTTTAATTTGATCAGTCCATGCTTGTATTTTACCTGATTGAGCTTTAAGGCACTCAGATAGGTGCTCTCCACAATCTGATCCCTGGTCATCCAGAAGGTTTCGTAGTTGAGCATCTGTTTCCAGCTTGGCTCCAGAAGCGCCCTTCTGTGCTCCTCCAAAGTATGATAGAACAGCCTATAGCCGTATTCTGTGGGGCTCTCAAAGACTTTGCTTCCTGGATCTAAAAAGGGAGCCAGAGGAGAAATATAAGGGAAAAGCTTTTTACTTTTGCCAAAGTTTCCCAGAAGATAATCAATGTAGTTTACGGACTCCAAGACTGACTCAGAATCCTGACCTGGCAATCCGATCATGAAGAACAGATCGAATTTATGACAACCCAGATGAAGGAGCCTTTTGATCATCTGCTCCATCTTGGAGTTGTCATAAGGACGACCGAAAGTTGCCCTTATCTTCGGATCATGGGTTTCCGGAGAAAGCTGGATGTTAAGATGGGGAATGGATGAGGTTACCATCTTCAGATGATCCAAAGGAGGGATGTCAAAAAATTCTAAAACAAGATGATTGTCCAGCTTCTGTTTACTCAAAAGGCTCAAAAGCTTTTTGGCGTAATCTTCGCCCGGCTGAAATATATCTCCCAAGATGAAGATGGGACCTTTGAAGTAACGGGTGATCTGGAAAACGTCAGAAGCCACCAGTTCCGCATCTCGATAGGCGGGCTTTTGGCGATTACACAAATTTTCATAACTTTCCTGCGATCCCCCACAGGTCCCGCAGTGGTAACTGCATCCCCTGCAGGTGAAGATGGCAGTGATGGGATATTCCTGCCAGCCATAAAATGGAACGTGTCCGGAAAGATCTTTATATCTTACCGCTGATCTGATGATATGAGAATAATCTAAGGGATACTGGTTTAAATCTTCCGGAACACAGCTGGTTGGATTGATCTTTATCTCTCCGTTTCTTTTATAGGTTAGATTGGGAATGTCTTCAAGGTTTCCTTTGTTTTGAAGTGCAGAAAGCAAAAGCAAAAGAGGCTTTTCGGTAGAGTCGCCTCTCAGGACGAAATCCACCTGAGGATAGGTGATAAGCTCCCGATGAAAGTAGGTGGATGACAGTCCACCGAAGATCACCGGTGTTTGAGGGTGATGTTTTTTCACAAGTTTGGCTAATTCTAAGCTTCCCTGTGCATGAGGCAACCAGTGCAAATCTATGCCGAAAGCGAAAGCCTTCAATTTCTTTATCTCCCTTTCCGCATCATAGCGAGGATCGGATAGCATCTTGTAGGCGATGTTGATTATTCGCACATCGAACCCGTGTCTTGACAGATAGGTTGACAGGCTGACGAACCCTAAAGGATACATTTCAAACACCGGGGTCGAAGGGATCACATCGCTTATCGGTCCCCACATTGATGTGCGTTTTCGAAAATCATATATGCTGGGAGGATGTAAAAGGATTAAGTCTATCATGGGGATTTGAAAAATGGGGAATACGGCTTTACCGTCATTTCGAGTCTCACCGAGGACAGGAAAAATCTAACATCTTGGATGCGCCGCTTATGCTCAGCATGACACTAAAGATTTGCTATCACTCTCATTCTGAGGGAGCGCAAGCGACCTAAGTATCTCTCCAACCCTTCATGGCGGATTCTTCGCTTTGACCAGAGCAACGATTTGTAGCTTTCTCTTATCAGGTCATTATGGTTCATACGAAACTTGTGGCAGAGCTTCTGGAAAAGATTAGCGGTTTAGCTGAGAAGATTGAAGGTTTAAGAATTTAAAGTCATGAGGAAACGAAAATCAAATTGAACACGATGGAAAAAGGCCATCTACAGCAAACTCCGCCTGCTGCCAAAAGCATAAAACCAAAACCAGAAGGGTCTGGCTCAACATTTTGCGGACATATGAAGTTGCCGGGGGCAATTTATAGAAATCCTTGATTTTCCTCTTATTCGCTGTCAGGCGAAGTCACTTCATCGTATCTCTTACAGCCCTTCTCTCAATTTCGCACCACAGTGATAACATTTTTCTTCCTCGCTTTTTGGCTTTCCACAAGAGGGGCATCTCCATTTTTTATCTTGTTCTCTCAACCACTTTTCTACTCCTTCAGATTTAATGAAGGATAAATTCTCACGCAGATTCATCCCAATTTTAGCGTGTCCTTCTGCCAGGCTTTTCCATTCTTCACATCCACCCCTCTCAAATTCATCACACTCATAACAAAACTCAAACCCCTTCGCGTCTAAACACTTGCGGATTTTGCAATGGTTATAGGGCCAGCAAGTTTCATCCACCACCTGACATCCATTACAGTAAAGATTTCTATCAGGATAAGAGTTCTTCATCACTTTAAGCAACTCACCCCCATCCTTACATGCTCGGTAGACCGAACAAGCACCGCAATAGTGCCCGCATCTTCCCGCAAGATTTCTGTTGGTCATCTTTGTCACTTTTTATGGAAAGCGATTTCACTTAACGTTTCTCAGATGAAAGAAGTTGCCGAAGGTATAATGCGCTTTGTCATGTGCAGTATGATGAAAGCAGATTTTATATTCTTTATAATCTAATTATCAGGTCGTATAAACTCCCTATAAGAGTCAGGGATGTCGTATATAAAAGGCGATTTGTCATAAAAATTATACCCCTGTGCTGATCTTCCTTCACGCTTCTTTGCATAGCACAGAAAAAGTTTTTCCTTAGCTCTGGTCATAGCTACATAAAAAAGCCTTCTTTGTTCTTTACTATCTCCATCCAATTGAGGAAAACTTCCCTTTTCCATACCAAGCACAAAGATAACTTTCCTTTCTAAACCTTTAACAGAGTACATAGTAATAAATAATACCGCATCAACCTCTTCCTCGCCTGACTCTCTTGGGTCTGCACTTTTTTCACCTTTTAATCCCCGAATTTCTTGAATAAAATCATATAAGCTCCAGTCATCGGGGATTTGCTCGGATTTCTTAATCATATCTATTATTCTCGGTTCTTTCTTGTATCCAAAGGCTTTTGCTACATCAGATAGTAACTTGTTTAATTTTACCTTGGAAGCAGTAGCTGATAAATCCTCAAAAAGGTGGATAAATACTTTGATAGGTTTATGCCACCTTCTTAAAGAATCGTCATTTTGGGAAATTATTACTGCATTCCACAAAGAACATTTATGAGCCTCTGCGTAGTCACGAAGATTTTTTATAGCCTTGCTGCCAATACCCTTAGCCAATTTTGACGCCAGACATACCCTTAAAGCCAAACTGTCTCTTCTATCAACAATGAGTCTAAGACAGGCAATAAACTCCCTCATATGTTTAGTCTCTTCTGGAGAAGGTCTTATT
>JAOZNS010000054.1 GCA_029933635.1 Candidatus Zixiibacteriota bacterium
AAGCCCTTTTCATCCACCACGCTTGGATCTACGAAAAGGGAGGCATCAGCCAGCTGGAAGTCCTTCCTTTGAGCCAGAAACCTTTCTATCACCAGTTCATTTTCCTCCGGTGCCAGGGTGCAGGTGCTATAAACTAAAATACCACCCTCCTTCACCAAGTTTGCAGCATTTGATAGAATCTCCAACTGAAGCTTCTGCAACCGTAGAGGGTCTTCCTTCTGTTTTCTCCAGCGGGCATCTGGGTTTCGACCTAAGGTTCCCAGAGCGGAACAGGGAACGTCAAGCAGGATTCGGTCTGCCGGAGTAGAATGGAAGTTCCTGGCATCGGCACAACATGCCTGGACCGATCGTAATCCCAGCCTTTGGCAATTTTCCTTCAAGATCTTTAATTTTTTCTCACTTATATCCACGGCCACCACCTTCCCTTGATCCATCATTTTCTCTGCAATGAAGGTGCTCTTTCCTCCGGGGGCGGCACAGAGGTCCAATACAAACTCACCTGCCCGGGGGTCTAAAAGCACGACCGGGAATCCGGCACTTTCATCCTGAAAATAGATCAATCCTTTTTTTAAGGGTCCAAAATCCTTAAGATCGGCTCTGGTTTCGATCGAATAAAAACCCGGCAAAAATCTTGCAGGCTTAAACTTGATCTTCTCCCGGCTGAAGACCTCCACCAGTCCCTCCGGATCGATTTTTAGCGGATTGATTCGGCAACAAAGTCGGGGCCTTCGATTGAAAGCCTGGCATAATTGCATGGTTTCTTTCTGCCCGAAAATCTTTAACCATTCCTCCACCATCCAGGTTGGAAATGAATAAAACAGAGCAATATTTTCAACCTTGTCCTCTTCCCAGGAAGGAAAGCTTACCTTCCCCTTATCTCGCAGGTAACTTCTCAAAACGGCATTGACCAAAGCCGCAGTCCCCTTATGTCCGAACTTTTTGGCTAGTTTCACCGACTCATCCACCGCCGCACTCTGGGGGACCTTTGACAAAAAATCTATCTGATAGAGCCCCATTCTCAAAATATTTCTTATCCAGGGGGTCAACTCCTGCAGTTTCCTTTCCAGGAAAAAACCGAGGACGAAGTCCAATCGACGCCTCATCTTGGTGACTCCCCAGACCAGTTCAACTATAAACCTTCGATCAAGAGAAGAAAGATGGGGCTTCTGAAAGAAAGCCTGCACGGCTTGGTCAACAAAGCTATCCTCAGATTCCATCGCGTGCAGGATTTCTAAAGCTATCTGTCTTGGGTTTATTTTCTTTTGCCTCTTCACTTATATAATAGAAACTAAAACGTCGGCTTTATTGAAAGTTTCATATAGAAAGGTGAAATTGTAGTTATGTTTTTTTGCTAAACCACTTCCATTGGAGTTAGAATCTTTTGTTCTTTCTTTACGAAAAGTCCGGTTCTTTTGAAAACCAGACCGGCCACCTTCCTTTCCTCCAGCCCGAAGCCATATATCAAAACTTCCTCCGGTCGGGCATAACCTTCGGTTCCCAGTTTGAGATACATCCTCAGAAGCGTTCCTCCATTCACAGCTTCACCTTCTAATTTCAGAATATACCTTCTTATATCTATCTGCTTAGACCGTTGCCTTGAGATTCTTTTTGCTACCAGATTCTTTTCTTCCATGATTGAGCTGATCAGCTTTTGGGTTTCAGCGAAGGGGAGCTCAAGCCTTACCTGGTAGGAAGCCAGGTTTATGATAGAGCTCAAAGACTCCGATTTGCCCAAGATCGGTTTGCCCTCCAGGAACTTAAATCCATTGGGCAAAGCCAGATTCAATCTATAAAGAACGGAGGAGGTATACGGTTCGGTGAGCTGGAGGTCCAGATACTCGGCATCGGAGACGAATCCTAAGGGAAGAGGAGGACCAAAGGCCACCTTCTGGTGAGGATGGAAACCTTCGGTATATGCGATCGGAATTCCCGATCTGCGAACGGTGCGTTCCATCATGCGTCCCACATCCAGATGAGAGGTAAATCGGACCTCCTCCGATTTGCTCCATCTCAGCCTGACCCGACTGCGAGCCACCAAAAGCGCAGGCGAGAAAGCTTTCTTCTTCCTCCTCCGTCCATATGCCTGGGGAGCAGAAATTGAGGACTCCTTGGAGGTGGGCACCGCCTTTTTCAATTCCTCCGGCAAAACCAGATCACTTATTTTTACCTTGCCGGATGAGAGGTCCACCTCGTCGCTGATCCTGGAGGATGATTTCTTCTCCCATGAAGGTTCTTGGTCAGAAGCGTAGGCTCGATCTCTCTCCTTTTTAAGGTATTCTTTTCTTATTCCTTTATCAATGTGGTCCCAGGGAAGAGGTGCACCGGGATTCTTTTCCTCGGTATAAGAAAAAGGATCAATTCCCTGTTCTTCAAATGCCTCCTTCCAGAACTGATGGTTGAAATGTTCGGTCCAACTATCCAGCCTGGCCCCTTTTTCCCAGGCGGAGAAGATCACCGAGCTGATCCTTCGGTCTCCTCTGCTTAAGATGCCTTCCAGAAAGGAGAGCTGTGGATTCCTGAATTTCAGATGCAAGTTACCCATCCTGAGATTATCCTTCAGGTAACCGATTTTTCTTCTGAGGCTCTCCGGATCCTCTAACTTTTCCCATTGAAAGGGGGTATGTGGCTTGGGAGTAAAAGGAGAGATAGTTACATTTAAATTTTTCCTTTTCCCACTTCTTTTTGCCACCTTTAAAATTCTTTTTAGCAACTCCACTATTCCCTTAAGATCCTCCTCCCCCTCTGTTGGCAATCCTATCATAAAGTAGAGCTTGATCAGATTCCATCCGGAGGAGAAGGCAATCTTGGCGGTATTCAAAAGATCCTCTTCATCTAAGTCTTTGCCGATGACACCTCTGAGTCGAGAAGTTCCTGCCTCCGGAGCAAAGGTTAAACCCGGCTTTTTCACCCGAGCTAAGAGTCGGGCTAACTCCACCGACAGGGAGTCCGGTCTGAGGGAGGGAAGTGAGATGGATACCCTCCTTGAATAGAATCTCTGAGAAAGCCTTTTGGTTAACTCCGGCAACTCAGAATAGTCGGTGGTGGAAAGCGAAAGGAGAGAAATCTCATTCCACCCGGAGTTGGCTATTCCCACCTCAGCCTGCCTGACTATGTCCTCGGCCGGTCTTTCTCTCTTTGGCTGATAGATGGCGGTTGCCGCACAGAAACGGCACCTCTTGGGACAGCCGCGCATAATCTCTATGGTCAACCTATCGTGGGTGGTCTCCAAGAAGGGCACTATGGGGGCCAAGGGATAATACTCGTCTTTCAGTTGAGCCAGCGTTCTCACCTTGATCCTTCCGGGAACTCCAGCGGTTTTTGGCACAATCTTTTCAAATCTATTTTGTGCATCATATCTGACCTTGTAGAATTGAGGAACATATACCCCGGGTATTTTTGATAGCTCAAGAAGAAGTTTCCCTTTGTTGCACTTATCCTTCTTCCCCTGCTGAATCTTCTCCAAAATCTCATCTATCATCTGTTCCGCATCGCCCAAAGCTACAAGATCAAAGAAATCTGCCACCGGCTCCGGGTTCAAAGTGGAGGGTCCACCAGCAACGATCAAAGGATAACCTTCGTTCCTCTGGGATGAAAAAACGGGAATAGCGGCTAAGTCCATCATGTTGAGGACCGTGGCATAGTTGAGTTCATAGGTTAAAGAGAAACCCACCACATCGAATTCCTTTAAAGGAGTATGAGTCTCTAAGGAGAAGAGGGAAATATCTTCTTTTCTCATGATCTTCTCCGCATCCACCCAAGGCGAGAACACCCTTTCTGCAACCCAATTCGATCTTCGATTGATCAGGTGGTAGAGTATGGCCAAGCCCAGGTAAGACATCCCGATCTCATATACATCTGGAAAAGCTAAAGCAAATTTGAGCTTCCCGGAATGGTCCTTTTTGATCGCTCCCAGCTCATTTCCCATATACCTTCCCGGCTTGATCACAAACGGAAGCAATTTTTTTCTAATCTTCTCTGAAAGAGGATGCATCATTTAGTTTTCTCCAACTATAAGTCATTCTCCCAGCCGAGACCGATTTGAGCCATCCTTTTTATACAGATCCAGCGGATCAGCAACCTTCTTTAAACTCATTTTAGCCCTCACAACAGGGAATCATAACAGTATATCATCTTCATGCCCCTTTTTGTAACACCATATTAATATAAATAAAAATCGTAGAAAAAAGTCAAAAGATATGAGTTTATCTGTTAGGGGTAAATATTGGGGTGGTTACTCAACTCACAGAGTTTTTGAATCATTAAATTCCAGCGAGCTGGATTTTTCCACAGGATCCATAGGACATGTATGGTAAAAAAAGAAAGCAACCCTTTCTCCGTTATCTTGTCCCGATAATATTTGACTATTCACTTGATGTTGTAAACAGTAGAAGTTAAAAGAGCCTGAAGAGTTACCTTATCCAAGACTCTGCAGATAGCTCGCCTTAACCCATGGCAGTTTTTTAGCTTCGCCGAATATGGTTTCTGGATACATCTTCCGTTGTTTGATATGTGGCCAGACGGGCTTGAGTTGCCAATTGTATGGAAAGAGTGGTTATTTACCTCTGAGGAAAGAAACCTTTCCGCCTGAGGCAAATCTGCCTGTGGCAGAAACCAAGAAGGAGGCAAAATGACCACTGAAGCCAAACTTATCCAGAAGAAGCTTTCGCTTTTGGAGCTGGCGTAGTTTTTGAAGAATGTCTCAAAAGCCTGCCGGATTCACGGCTGTTCCTGCCAGCATTTTATGATATCAAACAATCCTACGAGAGTCAAGGGATTGATGGGCTAAAGGAGAGGACTCGTCGGAGTCCTTGTATTAAGAACAGGGCTGTCCCTGAGATTGAAAAAGAGGTGCTACGGGTAGCTTTTGAATATCCGTTAACCATACCCCATCAGTGGACGCAAAGGCCAAATGTTCTTGACTTTGTCCAAAATTAAAATAATTTTACCCTCGGGTTAGGCGATACGTGAAGATGAGGAAAAGAGAATTATTGCTATCCATCTATAAAGCCATTTAAGCAAAAGCCCATGTCCATAAGAGAGAAACTGAACACGGTCTTAAGGCAGTACTTTCTGGGTGGAATCCTGGTGATCGTGCCGCTCATCATCACCTTTCTGGTCTTACGTTTCCTTTTCAGAGGAATAGATGGTCTCCTTTCCCCTTTGATCGTCAAGTTCATAGGATATAATGTCCCCGGATTAGGGGTGGTTGCCACAATCATATTGATTTTTCTGGCTGGTTTTCTCACCGCCAATGTGATCGGGTCCAGGCTTTTCAAAATGTGGGAGATATTTTTGATCAGAACCCCCTTGGTCCGCACGATCTATAGTTCCTCCAAGCAACTGGTTCAGGCGATCACCACCACCGATAAGCACTCATTCAAACAGGTGGTGCTGGTGGAATTTCCCAGAAAAGGGATGTTCTGCCTGGGGTTTTTAACCCGCGAAATTAAGGCTAACATCGAGGGTAAGCCAGATGAGTTGATCGCCGTCTATATTCCCTCCACTCCTACTCCCTTCAGCGGCTGGACCATGCTCTTTCCTAAAAAGGAGGTAACCTTTCTTGAAATGAGCGTGGAGCAGGGAATTAAGTTCTTCGTGTCAGGCGGAATAGCCGCTTCAGGGTCGTTTGACCCCAAAGAGACCAAAAGGATAGAAAAACTGGATCATCTTTGATTTAAGCTTTATTTTTCATGCTCTCTGAACTTAAGTCCATAGGCGCCGTCACTGCAAAAGCTAAAGCTCTCTCTGCCATCTGGACTTTTCCTTCCATAATTTTCTCCGCCCTGGTGATCGGCTGGGCCGCAGAGGCGTCGCAATTTTTGATATCTCAGGGTTTGGCTTTAGCCATTTTGGCTTGGCTTCAAACCTTACCTGAATTTGCGGTTGAAGCGGTGATTGCCTGGGAGGCTGGGGTTGATCCGGAAAAGGTCCATCTGATCACCGCTAATTTTACCGGCTCCTTGCGCCTTCTGGTAGGTTTGGCCTGGCCCATGATCTACTTCACCGCGGCATTTTTCAGAAAAAGGGGACCCCAAAATAAAGGATTGGTGAACATTCGTCTGGAGGGAGAACATGCGGTTGAGGTGATAGGACTTTTGCCTCCCATCGGATATTTTGTGATAATTCTTTTGAAGGGAACTTTGAGCCTTTTTGACTCGATAATTCTGACCAGCATGTATATCAGCTATCTTTACGTCCTGCAAAGAATTCCCCCTCAGAATCAGGAAAAGATGGAGGAGGCGGCAAAGATTCCTCGCATGATTTTGAAGATGAAACCTCTTCCTCGAAACTTCTCCATAGCGGGACTTTTTCTGATCGGGGGCTTCTGGCTTTATTTTGTGGCTCATCCATTTCTCTATAGCATGTTGGCGTTGGCAACGCTTTTGGGCGTGTCTAACTTCGTCTTCGTGCAGTGGGTTGCACCTTTTCTGTCTGAATTTCCGGAGAAGGTGACCGCATTCAACTGGGCCAGAACCGTGAGAAAAGCACCCATGGGATTGATGAACATGGTCTCCTCCAACATAAACCAGTGGACCGTGCTGGTGGCTATGATTCCCATCGTTTACAGCTTTAGTAGGGGACAAGTCTCGGTGGTACATTTTGATCCCCACCAGAGGCTGGAGATATTTTTGACCATGGCTCAAGCCTTTTTGGGATTTCTTTTTTTAGCTAACATGGAATTTAGATGGTATGAAGCACTGGGGCTTTTCTTCTTATGGTTTGTCCAATTCATCTTCCCCGAATGGAGGGAGGAGATCACCTTCGTATATCTTTTCTGGATATTAATCGAACTTTTGCTTGCTTTCGTCGGGAAGAAAAAGCTGAAGGTTTTTAAAGAGTTTAGAAATTTATTTCATATATATGTATTGAAGAAATACAGACCTTAAAAGGAAGTGCAAGTTAGCCCTTATTTTTCCGGTTATCTGACCCACCTGTTTGAAGCATACTCGACCTTTGATATGTGACCACGGTTAAGAACTAAACTTTCAGGGTAATCCCCAATCCTGGGTTTTCTGCAGGATCCATAAGAGAAGATTCCATAATTTTCCTGCTTATCCTTTCACCTGATAGTATTCCCAAAAATACCTTTGGTTTTGTCCCCCAACTTTGGAAGCAGATTTATGTTAATCACCTGAAAGATGCTCATGTCACTTTATTTTCCCACCAATATTTTTGGGATAATTTAAGAGGTCAACATAGTTATTCCGTGGGGACTAAATTACCCACAAAATATCTTGAAAATTGAATTTTTTGATATATATTGACCAAAAGACGAGTAGAAAAAGCTTAAGAAAAATGGGAGTTTCTGTTGGAAAAGTTGTGGGCCCCCTGGCGTGAGAAGTTTATCCTCTGCGAAAAAAAGCCCGGCTGTTTTCTTTGTAGGACCGCAAGGGAAAATCAGGATCGTAAGAATTTGATCCTTTTGCGGGGCACATGGTGCTTTGCCATCCTGAATCGTTATCCCTACAATAATGGACATCTGATGGTGGCTCCCTTTCGACATGTGGGTAAACTGGAGGGGTTAAAGGATGAGGAGCTTGGTGAACTTTGGAAGATCTCTCAACTCTGCGTGAAGGCACTTAAATCGGGTTTGAAGCCACAGGGGATCAATCTGGGAATGAACCTGGGAAAAATCTCCGGTGCTGGGGTGGCAGATCATATCCATCTCCATATCGTCCCTCGATGGCAGGGTGACACCAATTTCATGCCCATCTTAGCCGAGACCAAGATAGTCTCGGTGGGGCTTTCCAACACCTACAGGGTTTTGAGAAAGGAATTGAAAAAACTAAAGGATACATCTGATTAACGCCAGAGAAAAATCGATTGACGTCAATACAAGATGAAGATCCCGCGAAAAGAGGAGCTTTTAAGTCTTCAGGCTCGCTACAAAACGGATGAGAAGATCGGAGAAGCGCTGGGAGGGGTGCCTGCATATCTGGTAGCTTACTGGCGAAGAAAGAAAAATATTGGCAGATATTCCCGTCCCAAGTATTCCAAGCAGGAGATCAAAGAGCTGTGGGAAAGATACGGCAACGACAAATTGGCCGGAGCGGAGCTGGGCATCTCCAAGTCGGGCTTCTACAAATGGCGAAAAAAATACAATCTTTTGGAGAAGCCCAAGGTGCTTAAATTTCAACAGTTAGAGCTATCCCTTCCGGGACAGAGCACTTTTGCAAAATCATCCGGAATCTTTGTTCCGCGGAGTTCTGGTAACTTGACCATTGCCCAGAAGCTTTTAGCCAAAAAAGCGCAAAAGCCTGAAGTGCAGGTGGGAGAAATTGTGAATGTGTCGCCAGACTTAGCCATGAGCCATGATAATGCTGGTCTGGTGATAAAGCAGTTTGAACAAATCGGCAAAGTTCAAGTTTGGAATCCAGACAGGATCGTCATCCCCCTGGATCATCGTGCTCCGGCAGAATCGGAGAAAACAGCGAAAGCTCACAAGTCTATCCGTGAATTTGTGCGAGGGCAAAACATCAAAAATTTTTATGATATAAAGGAGGGAATCTGCCATCAGGTGGTGATAGAGAGGGCACACATCCTTCCAGGGGAATTGGCAGTTGGCACTGATTCTCATACCACCTCCTATGGTTGTCTGGGAGCTTTGTCTACCGGAATTGGAGCAACTGAAATGGCGGCTTTATGGGCAACCGGAAAAATCTGGCTTAAGGTGCCGGAATCTATCAAAATAACCATCCATGGACAGATGCCCAAAGGGGTCTATGCCAAAGACGTGATTCTTTATATAATCGGAAAACTTACCGTGGAGGGGGCCAGTTATAAATCGGTTGAATATTATGGGGAGACGGTGGCAAAGATGTCTATCTCCGAGAGGTTCGTCCTATGTAATCTCTCCATGGAGATGGGAGCGAAATTTGCCGTAGTTCCTTTTGATAAGGTAACCAGAAAATACCTTTCCACCGTAACCGGCCGAACCTACCAACCCATCTTTTCCGATCGCCACGCCGTTTTTGAAAAAGAATATGAATATGACGTAAGCAAATTGGATCCCCAAATCGCCTGCCCTCACAATGTGGACAATGTCCAGCCCATAGATCAAGTTAAGGGGGTAAAAATTGATCAAGTGGTGTTGGGCTCCTGCACCAATGGGAGATTGGACGATCTGGAGGTGGCGGCCAGGATACTCAAAGGGAAAAAAGTTGATCCGCAGATCAGGATGCTGGTTTTGCCTGCCACCAGAACCATATATTTACAGGCTATGAAAAAGGGATACCTCAAAACTTTCCTTGAGGCTGGAGCCGTGATATTGAATCCTGGTTGTGGACCCTGTTTAGGGGCTCATGAAGGGATACTGGCTCCCGGGGAGAGGTGTGTTGCCACCACCAACCGAAATTTCAAGGGAAGGATGGGTTCACCAGAGTCGGAGGTATACTTAGCCAGCCCTGCGGTTGCAGCCGCCACAGCGATAAAAGGAGAAATCGCTGATCCACGAGAGTTTTTGAAGTAAAAGCAGGTTCCAAACATAGCGATAAAAATTTCGGTTTTTGAAAATAATCATTAATAATCAACTGCGGAATTGATAAACAAGGTCTGCTATTTAGTAGTTGTCATCTGTGCTTAACACTAAAAGCCCTAACCGATCCCCATGAAAGAGATGGAACAAATAACCGGGCGAGCTTGGAAATTGGGTGACAACATCGATACGGATGTGATCTATCCGGGAAAATATCTTCCCATAATAGATGCACCGGAGATGGCTTTGCATGCTTTAGAAGGTGTGGACCCTGAGTTTCCTAAAAAGCTCAAGAAAGGCGATATCATCGTGGCCGGTTTCAATTTCGGCTGTGGAAGTTCTCGGGAACAGGCGGCCACATCTTTGAAGTATGCCGGGATCGCCTGCATCGTGGCAAAATCATTTTCTCGCATTTTCTTTCGAAATGCCATCAATCAGGGGTTGGTGCTGGTTCAATCTCCAGATGCACCGGATCATATTCGAAAAGGTGAAGTCATAACCATCGATTTTTCCAGAGGTGAGATCATCTCCTCTGGGGGGCAAAAATTCTTTTTTCCACCTCTGCCGGATTTTTTGATGAAGATCTTGGAAGATGGGGGTCTGATCCCTCATGTAAAAAAGAACCTGAGAGACTGACTCAAAAATTCTCTTTCGGACCAATTGGGCTGATCTATTTAAACTTCCTTAGTTTCAAATCAATTCAAGCTACGCTTATAGGTGGTGCTCGCTTATTGCGATTTTTGTGAACAGGATTGCATATCCACCTTAAGGGCGATTCCATTGGGGGAACCGACTTGGGATTCTCCTCTCATTCTTTTCTTTTATTTTGAGCATGTTATCCAGTTTAATCCTACCCTCCATCTTTTTTATATCTGGATAACCATAAGCCAGCTTGAGGCATATTTTTTGCTTTTTTTCTTTCCCGGAAACGAGAGATAAACATGAAGAGGATTTCGGTTCAACCAACGATCAAATGTTTCGTCTCAGCCAAGACCCTGCAACCGGATAAAGAAAAGAAACAGAACGGATTGGTCTGTTTTGCCATTCCCGACTTAGGGGTGCTTTTCAAAGCCAGCCATTTTGGTTCACGCTATGAATTAGAATACGTAAGCCTCTTGGCTCTTCTCCGATTTATCGAGTTGAACCACAAAGCCTTCGCGGGGCAAAAAATAAATGTTTTGTGCAGTAGCTCACTTTTAGTTTATCAAATGAGCGAAGATACTCCCTGTCAGAAGGAGTTGGAGAGACATCGAAATTTGGCCTTAGCTTATAAAAAGAAGTTAAACTTTACCCTAAGCTGGATTCCGGAAAGTGAGAATCGAGCCCAGAAGGGTATTTTTGACCTCCCTCCCCTGAAAGATTCCTTCGAATTCAACTTTGAAGATATTCATAAGAAACTGACTTAAGTAAAAAATCCCTTTTGTTCCTCAGGATATTCTTCTCACCATGGATTGAGTTTTAAGTTGCCTTTTAGGCTCTTCTCCCTTGTGATTGCTGGTCATTCTACTAAAAGGAAGTGCCTCAAAAATTGGGTCTTTTGCATTTTAGTTGCAAGGTTTTTGGCGGAGCCCCGTCTGGGTGGAGAGAGGAACTGAGGGAGAGAGACGAAAAAGAACCCAAAGATGATCTTCGAGCCAAACCATAGGTGTTTCCTGAGAGTAATACCAGGAGAAAAAAGTTGCTAAATCAGCAAATCTTTTGCAGAAGAGCCTCTCAATTTGATTACTCAAGAGCTATCTATAGAGGAAAGATTTAGAGACGAAACGAAGAACAACCAACCCATTATTTCTTCTTCTTTATCCTTTCAAGCGTTCTTTTGAACTCTTCGTTTTCTGGATCCAGGCGCACAGCTTCCTCAAGCTCCGCAATGGCTAAATCCGTTTTCCCCTGCAGGTCATAGACCATCCCTAATCTCCAGTGTGCTCCGGCCCAATTGGGAGCGTTCCTTTTGGGTTCGACCTGAAGATACTGTTTGAAACACCTTTCTGCCTTCTTCAGGCTATCTTTAGCAAAGACATAGCTTCGACCCACCTGATAGAGTGCGGGCATCTCATCAGGGTATTTCTCCACCAGCTTCTCAAAAACCTCTGCCGCCTCGTAATATCTTTTTTGCCTCTGGAGGAAAAAGCCCAGAAGGTATGTAGCGGTATGATCTGAAGTGGTGTCGAGTCGAACCGCCTCTCTGAGATATTCTTCCGCCTTAGGCATATCCTTCTCATATTGCCAGTAAGAGGACCAGGCAATGGCACCGAAAAGTGAATCCAACCCTTGGATGATTTGTATCTGTCTTTTAGCCTCCTTTTTGTCACCGCCGGCAATTCCTGGAGCCTGCATGAGATATTGAGCAAGATCTAAACGTGCCTGTATATTAGTTGAATCCAGCCCGACCGCCTTTTTAAATTCGCCTCTGGCCCTTCTGGCCCGAAATAAAGCTTTTAGCTTGCTTCCCTTTTGTGCCTGGGTGGCATAAGCTCGCCCCAGCCACAGATGGTAATCCGATACGGAATCATCTAACTTCACTGCCTTCTGTCCATATCGAATGGATTTATCATGGTCACCCAGGATCAGAAAAGTCTTGCATAAAAGGAAATTGGCTTCAGCATTCTCTGGCTCATCTTTTGCCACCTTCAACAAAACTTCTTTTGCCTGCTCGAATTTTTCCTGCTCAAAAAGCCTTTTCCCCTCCTGAAAGGTGAAATTCTCAGCTTGGACCATCCCCGCAAAAATAAAACCGGTGAGGCAAAACAAGATAGGAGCTAACTTTTTACGATGTG
Source organism: Candidatus Zixiibacteriota bacterium (assembly GCA_029933635.1). Lineage (GTDB taxonomy): Bacteria > Zixibacteria > MSB-5A5 > MSB-5A5 > SM1-73 > SM23-73-3. The sequence goes on from JAOZNS010000054.1 coordinate 12,250, forward strand.
AATGAGCAAAGTATGCTATCATAAAAACCTCCTAAGCAAATCTGGTGATATGTCTATACGGTGAGCATAATTCGATTGTTCCAATTAAGTCTCTAACCCAGAAGCTCAATCAATCTTTCCATCTCGCTTGTGGTGTTGTAAAAATGAGGGGCCACCCTTATGCTCCCTTCCCTTAAGCTGACAATTATATTATTTTTGCGCAACTTCCGGTATAAGTCCTTTACGTTTTCTCCTGAAAAGGAAAGAATGGAAGAACGGTGATTGGGATCCAGGGAGCTGGTTATTTGATAATTTCTCCTTTTCAAATGTTTGATCAAAGGATCCAAGAGAGCTAAATTATGTTTTTCTATGTTCCTTATCCCAATCTCGGAAAGCAATTTCAAAGAGGAGTGCATTGTCCAGATCAGGGAACAGGGATAGGTTCCCATCTCAAATCTTCTAACCGATGGGAATGGAGGAAGGTCAAATTTAAAAAGGTCGGAGAAATCCAGCTTCCAGTCCACCCCCATCCAGCCGAAGAAGGAGGGGTTTAATTTTCTTTTCGCCTCTGAGGAGAGGTAAAAGAAACCCGTGCCCAAAGAGGACAAAAGCCATTTCTGTCCCCCGCAAGCCAAAAGGTCGATCTTGCACCGTTTGACGTCCAGATTCAAACAGCCTATCCCCTGTATTCCATCCACCACAAAGAAGATGCCCTTTTCCGCACAGATTTCTCCAATGGTTTTTAAATCGTTTTTAAACCCGTTGAAGAACTGGACAAAGCTTAAGGACAAAACCTTCGTTTTAGCATCAACGACTTGGATGAAATTATTTATGTCAAAGCATCGATCCCGGCTGGGGATGAACTCTACGGTCACACCCTTTCGTCTTAGGTTGGTCCAGGGATAAGTATTA
>JAOZNS010000256.1 GCA_029933635.1 Candidatus Zixiibacteriota bacterium
TTCCAGCTCCGGACATCTGGTTTTAGGTGAGTTCCTGCTGAAGGTCAAATTCGATGATATCAGCTTTGAGGTCTTTCTTCATTTCGGGACTTTGCTCTCCGTGGTGATCGTTTTCAAACACACCATCTGGTCGATATTTAGAGCAGTCTGGCTTAAAGTTAAATCACTCTTCATAAGCGGGGTTGCATCATCTGAAAGTGAAGATTGGCATCTGTTTTTGCTGATCATAGCGGGATCGATTCCAGCCGGGATAGCCGGATTATTATTTAAAAATTATGTGGAAAAGAGTTTTTCTTCTGTCCCCTTTGTGTGTGTGATGTTGTTGCTCACCGGCACGGTTTTATTTCTGACCCAATTCTTCGGAGCTACACGAGGAAAACTGAGTTTTAAAGACGCCTTCTTGGTAGGGTTGGCCCAGGCTTTAGCCATGCTTCCCGGCATATCCCGTTCCGGTCTCACCATCAGCACCGGAATTTTCAAAGGGGTGGAAAGATCCAGGGCGGCAGAGTTTTCGTTCCTTCTGTCTCTGCCTGCCATCTTGGGTGCGTGTTTGTTTGAATTAAGAGGGGTGTTAAATCATGCAAACTCAGGTCAGGATATAAGAATTTATTTGACCGGTGCAGTCACCGCCTTTGTGGTGGGGTATTTAGCCATCAAATTTCTCTTAAACGTAATCAGAAAGGGTAAATTTCAGTATTTTGCCTATTATTGTTTGGCGGTGGGGCTTCTCTTTCTGATTTTCTCAAGATGAGTTTTTCGTCGGAGGCAAGCTCCGACGCTACATTCTATCCTCTTCACCAGAATGCAAAAAATCGGTTAAGCAATGCAAAAAAGGATTGAGAAAATCTTAATCGTTCGTTTCAGCTCCTTGGGAGATATTATTCTTACCACTCCGGCGATTGGTGCGCTGAAAACTAAGTTTCCCCAATCTGAGATATTCTTCTTGACCAAAATTCAATATAGGGATGTTTTGAAAGCCGACCCTCGGATTTTTTCTTTGATCGAATTCGATCCAATAAGAAAACACAAAGGTTTCTCCGGATTTATGAGGCTGGTCTTTCAGTTACGATCTTGTGATTTTGATCTTCTTATCGATCTTCACGCCAACCTGCGCAGTTTTTTTGTTCGCCATCTGGCCAAATCCAAAATCAAACTTAAATACAATAAACGCAGGCTGTCCCGATTTTTGATGGTTCATTGCAAATTTCTTAAAACCAAGCCAATTCATACGGTTGATTCCTATCTTGAAGTTCTAAAGAAAATGCAGATATACATACCCGAAAAAAACCCTTTAATTTTTTTGAGTCAGGGCGATGTGGAATTTTCAGATCATTTTCTGCTTGAACAAAAGGTGGAAAAAGATGATATTGTGGTGGGGGTTCATCCGGGAGCGAGATGGGAGACCAAAAGATGGAATGAGGAAAAGTTTACTCAAGTTTGTCAGGTATTGATTGAAGAGCACAACTGCAAAATCATGTTGATGGGTGATAGTGAAGATAAAGAGTTAATCGAAAATATAAGCAAAGATGCGCCCAATGCAAAGGTGATAACGGCGGTAGGCTTGCCAACAGGAAAGATTATGAGCCTGATCAAAAGATGTGATTGTCTTATCACCAATGATTCAGGTCCCATGCACATCGCATCCGCCTTGCAGGTGCCGGTGGTGGCGATATTTGGTCCCACCCATCCAAAATTAGGTTTTGCCCCCCTTGGTTCTAAAAATGTGGTGCTCTGCGCCAATGTCAAATGTAGTCCTTGTAGTTTGCACGGTGAAAAACAATGCCGCGAAAAGTCCAGATTTTGCATGGATCTGATCCAGCCGGAGATGGTGATTGAAGCGGTAGAGAAGCTGCTTAAAGAAAAGAATCTTAATCTGAAGGAAGTTTGATTGAGAGAAAAACTGACATTTATCCTTTTTGTTCTTTTATTGTGTTCCAAAGCATTTTCCCAGCCCCAGGACTCTCTCTATACCGCTGATCCAGATTCTCTGGATTCGCTCATCAAAAAAGATAGCCTCGAGTGGGGTTGTGTGGTCCCAACTAAAAACCTGATTAGGATCTATCAATTCAGCGATGAGCTTGTTCATAGCTTCTCCTTATGGAATGAGATCACTTTTGAGGAGATCGACAATTCCATTGGGGAAAGCTTCGGCGAGATCCTCGACATAAGAAGTCTGATAGACGTCGTGAAGATGGGTCCAGCCGGAGGGCCGGAGATAGGCTCTTTTGGCGGAAATTTAAGAGGAGTTAACATCTCCATAGATGGACACACGTTTCAGCGGCAAGACCTCTACTTCCCGCATCGGGGAAATATGGATTTGAATTTAATTCTTCTGTCCAATATTTTAAAAGTGGAATTTTTACCCGCCGGGTTAGCTAACTTATGGGGAATGAGTGCTGGAGTTTTGGGAATAAATATCGTTACCAAAGATTTCGATGGAGTTGAACCATACTCCAGAGTAACCGCCAATAGGGGTCCTTTTGGATTTCGTAGAACTCAGGTGGAGTTGGGAAGAGCTCTTACCTCCCGGGGAAAATTCTATCTTACAACTGAGTTTAAGAAGTCAGACGGTTATCTGGCCAACTCGGATTATGATGGTCTCTCCCTTTGGGGAAAAACTACTTTCAACCTGACCAGGAGAATGGATCTTAAGCTTTCGGCTTATCAATACAAAACTGAGATGGGACTTCCTCTCTTTCCGGATGCAAGTTTTAAAGACGTCAGGAAGAAGGTGAATAATTGGAGAGTAAGTAGCACCGTTATCTTTCAGGAAAACATCCATAATCTTTTGAGTCTAGACGTGCGATATCAGAAACAGGACCAAGAGGTCAAGAGTGTAGCGTATGGTCTCGAATCCAAGAAAATCGAACAGATGATTGGTCTGACCGTAGTCCAGACTCTGAGAAGGCAGAGGAGTTACGTCCGAATCGAAGGCTACGCAGAGAGAAAGAGTCTTGAAGCTTTGACGACAAAGGATGCAGTTTATGGTGGCTACCTTTCGATGGCGGACACTTACTGGCTACGTCCGGAGGTGCAACTCCTTCTCTCTTCAAGGGTAGGAAAAGAAGAGGGACTCAAGGCAAATCTTTCCGTATGCGGGGGGGTATCGTATCACGTTACAAAGGACGTTAAAGTGTTCTCCACTTTGGCAAGATCTATTGACTACCCTTCTCTTATGGACCGATTTTGGCTTCCTTTTTCTGTGGGCTTCAAAGATACCATCGCAGACTATATGGAGGAAGGGAATGAGAGCTTAAGATCGCAGAAATGTTTTACAGTTGATTTTGGAGCAAGCGTTAAAAAGAAAAATTACAAAATAAACGCCTATATCTTCAACTGTGATATAGATGATTTTATCCTCTGGTCAAATGTGGACACTAACATTTATTATGGACACTTTAAACCGGTCAATGCCGAGGCTAAAGTCTGGGGGGCGAATATTAATTTAGGATTTGAGTTTATCGATCACCTGAGCTCATACAT
>JAOZNS010000001.1 GCA_029933635.1 Candidatus Zixiibacteriota bacterium
TTTTAAAATAGAACGAAAATAACAGATTTAAAAATAGGTTAGGTATGAGTGTGGTTTTGTGGTGAAAGGGTTTCTCGGAACGCCTTGAAATGCCTTAAAGAATAGAGGTATGAACTAAAGGCTCATACGTTTCAGAACTTTGAACCCTTGGCAAAACTCGCTTCTGGCAAATTTAAAAGAAGATTATGGAACTATTTCATATCAGCTTCATAAGATTTACTCTGGTTGATTTGATCGATGTGGCGCTGGTGGCATTTTTATTCTATCGGGTGTTGATTTTGATGAAAGGGACCCGCTCGGCCCAGATCGTCTTGGGGCTTTTTCTGCTTTTTGCCATCTCGTTTTTAGCCTTCTGGTTCCGATTGGAGGGGCTTAAGTGGTTGATCACCAACATCGCCACCGTGGGGATTTTGGTTTTGGTTATAGTATTTCAGCCGGAACTGAGAAATGCCTTGGCTCAGATAGGACATAACAAACTCTTTCGCCTGTTCTTTAAATATGAAAGGGGCAAGACCTTAGATGAGCTGGTCAAAGCCGCCATAAAGCTTTCTCAACTCCGGTATGGGGGGCTTCTGGTGATCGAAAGGGAAATAGGACTCAGGAATTTCATCGAGACAGGAAAGTCCATCAACGCCGAGGTGTCGGCCGACCTTCTGGTGACCATATTTACCCCTTATACTCCCCTCCACGATGGAGCGGCAATAATTCAAGGGGATCATGTGGTGGCGGTAGCGTGCACCCTCCCCTTGACACAAAATCCCAGATACGCTAAGCTCTTTGGGATGCGGCATAAAGCGGCCATTGGGGTGACCGAAGAATCGGACGCCATCGCCTTAGCTATATCTGAAGAGACGGGGAGGATATCCATCGCCTTCAAAGGGGTTCTGTATACGGACATCGATAAATCAGTGCTGAAGGAAAGCCTGGTTAACATGTCCAAATCAGGATGATCGGATAAGCCTTTGTCTCTTTCGAAAGGGTTGACATGCCATTCATCGACTATGCAGAGATATCTGTCAAAGCGGGGAATGGGGGAAAAGGATGTGTCAGCTTCAGAAGGGAAAAATATGTGCCAAAAGGTGGTCCGGATGGAGGGGATGGTGGAGATGGGGGCGACGTGATCATTCAGGTCGATCCTCAGATAGCCACCCTTTTGGACTTCAAATATAAAAGACACTATAAGGCGGAGAACGGGAGACCAGGAGAGGGAGCTTTGCGACATGGAAAAAGAGGAAGAGACGTTTTGATAAAGGTCCCTCCGGGAACCATCGTCAGAGACATGGAAAGTGGCAGAATCGTTGCAGATCTGATCAAAAAGGGACAAACGGTGATTGTAGCTCGTGGAGGAAAGGGGGGTAAGGGCAACGCCTCCTTTAAATCACCCACCCTGCAATCTCCCAGAAAATCGGAGCCTGGAACCAAAGGAGAACAAAAAAAGCTTTCTTTGGAACTTAAGCTTTTGGCTGATGTGGGAATAGTGGGAGAGCCCAACGTGGGCAAATCGACCCTTTTAGCTAAGCTTTCCTCGGCTAAACCCAAGATAGCAAACTATCCTTTCACCACCCTCTCACCTAACTTGGGAATCGTGAAACTTAAAGATCACCAAAGCTTCATTCTGGCAGACATTCCCGGACTAATCGAAGGGGCTCATCGAGGAAAGGGTCTGGGCATAAAATTTCTCAAGCACATTCAGAGAACAAGACTTCTTCTTTATCTGTTGGATGCTACTTCTGAGGATATTCACAAAAAGTATCAGACGCTCTCAAGAGAGATAAAGTTTTTTGATCCGGTCCTCTTCAAACGTCCAAAGGTGGTGGTGATAAACAAAATCGATCTTCTATCCCGGGTTAAGAAAATCAGAATCAGCGATGACAGGATTCCGATATGTTACATCTCCGCCCTCACCGGCGAAGGGCTGGAAGGACTTTTAAAGATTATCCGGTCTAAATTAAAAGAGATAAAACAGCAAACAGAACCATTGGAGGGTTAGCTTATAAAAAACATAGCCCCCCTCTGAAGGGAGAGTCTGGACAACAGCTTTGACGCCTGTTCCCTGAAGCAAGTGAGTGATCTTCACTCTGATTTGAAACGTTTAAAGGATCCATTTCTTGAAGAGACGTTCAACTCTATCGAAGGCGTCATCCAATCAGGAATTATCACTGGGGGAAGGTTTCAGTTTTACTCTCTTCACCCTTAACCAAAGACTGCGAGGATGGTATCTTGGATTTGATCGAACTGAAAAGCTGGCTGGCTCTTTTAACCGTCCCCAAGATCGGGCCGGTTCGCTATGTATCTCTGGTAAAACGTTTTGGATCGCCCAAGGAGGTTTTGTCTGCGTCCGAGAAGGAGCTGGCAAGCCTTCCTGATATAGGAGCTCTCATCGCCTCCAACATAAAAAAACACATATCCTGGGATAAGGTGGAAGAGCAAGTTAAGTTGGTGAAGAAAAATCGGGTTAAGGTGGTAACTTTCAAAGACGAAAACTATCCATCGAATCTTCTGTCGATCTACGATCCTCCTCCACTCCTTTTCTTCAAGGGTGATATAGAAAGGGAGGATCGCAATGCAGTAGCAATAGTGGGCTCTCGTTCCGCCTCCCCCTACGGGAGACGGATCACCGAAAGGATTGGAAGGGAATTAGCTAAAAGAAAAATCACCATCGTAAGTGGATTGGCTCGAGGTATAGACTCCATCAGCCACCAAGCCGCCTTGAAAGAGAATGGGAGAACTATAGCCGTTTTCGGATCGGGGGTGGATATAATTTATCCTGGTGAAAACAGGAAATTAGCAGAACGGATTCAGTCATGTGGTGCCATCATCTCTGAGTTTTTTCTGGGCACCAAGCCGGAGGCGCCCAACTTCCCAAGACGAAACAGGCTGATAAGTGGGCTATCTCTGGGGGTGGTGATCGTGGAGGCAGGGACAAGAAGCGGAGCTTTAGTCACCGCTGGTTGGGCCATAGAACAAAACCGAGAGGTGTTTGCCATTCCAGGAAATCTGGGGGCAAAAAATAGTGAAGGAACAAACAGCTTGATAAAACAGGGTGCCAAACTTGTTACCTCGGTGGAGGATATACTGGAAGAGCTAAACATAACCTTGGTGGGAAATGGATCCTCGTCCCCAGTTCAGGCAGAACAAGATCTTTCTTGCCTTTCTTCAAAGGAGAAAAAGATTTTTAAGCTCCTTTCAGACGAACCTTATCACATCGATAAAATTTCCGCCCAGGCTCATGTCAATATCTCTGAAGCTTTATCCGTTCTTTTATCGCTGGAGCTGAAAGGTTTGGCAAAACAGCTCTCCGGCAAAATGTTTGTGCGAGCTTGAGTGAGACAAATGCTTGCATTTGGGATCTGTTTCATTTAAATTATAATTTGAGCATGTCCCTTAGGCAAGCTGTAATGGAAAAAAGGTTAAAGCTTGGGTTCAGTCAAAAAGGATGAGATCTTGGTCGAAAGGAAGATTCAGGTAACAAACAAATTGGGACTGCATGCCAGACCAGCGGCCATGCTGGTGCAGAAGGCATCTAAGTTCAAATCGGAGATAAAACTGCAGAAGGAGGATATTGAGGTAAATGCCAAAAGCATCTTAAGCGTGATGATGTTGGCTGCGGAGGTGGGGACTTTTTTGATCATCAAAGCGGAGGGCGAAGACCAGGAGGAGGCGGTAGCAACCATAGCTAAATTGTTTGAGGAAAAGTTTGGAGAGGAATAGTGAGAAAACCGGATAAACAGGTATGCACCATATATCGGGGAATTCCCGCCTCACCCGGGGTGGTGATAGGGAAGGTATTTCTTCTGGATCGTGAAAGCATCGAGGTGGCTGAGGAGAAAATTCCTGAAAATGAGGTGGCCAAGGAGATCCTGAAATTTAAAAAAGCCTTAAACGACACCAAAGAGGAGCTTCTTAAAACCAAAGAGAAGGTGGCTAAAAGGATAGACCCGGATCATGCCAAGATTTTCGAGGCTCAAATCATGATCCTGGAGGATGAGTTGATCAACAATGCGGTGGTGGAGAAAATCAAAAAGACCAAAAGCAATGCTGAATATGCTTATAAGAAGGTGATCGAACGAACCATCCAAACACTATCCACCTCCAAAGATGAATATCTTAAAGAGAGGACCATGGACATAAATGCAGTAACCAACCGCCTGATTTATAATCTATTAGGGATAAAGCATCTCACCTTGGAAAGCATCGATTCTCCGGTCATTCTGGTGGCTCGTTCCTTATCCCCTGGGGATGTGGTCCATATGAAGAAAGAAAGCATCCTGGGATTTGCAACAGATATGGGTGGGGGCACCTCTCATGTAGCTTTGTTAGCCAAATCCATGGGAATCCCGGCGGTGGTGGGATTGAAAAACTTCTTCGATCAGATACGGGACAAACAGACCATCATCCTTGATGGGATAAGAGGGGAGGTGCTCATCTGTCCGGATCAGCAAACCCTGAAAGAATACGACAAAAGACGAAAATACCTGCTTCAAAAGTCTGCTGAGCTTTCTGAGCTTAAATCGCTTCCTGCGAAGACTCAGGATGGAAGAAAAATTGAGCTTTCCGCCAATATCGAGCTTCCCTCAGATGCCGATTCCGCTCTGGAATATGGGGCTGAGGGCGTGGGTTTGTTCCGCACAGAGTATTTATATATCGCTCAATCCGGCTTCCCCACCGAGGATGAGCAATGTAAAGCCTATCTTGAGGTAGCGGAAAAAGTTTATCCTAAGTCGGTGATTTTGAGAACCTTTGATTTAGGGGGTGATAAATTCAACGGGCATGCCGGTAGCCTTTATGAAACCAATCCCTTCTTGGGATGGAGAGCCATCCGTGCCTGCTTGGATCTTCCGGAGATGTTCAAGATCCAGTTGCGGGCAATGTTGAGAGCCAGTGTTAAGAAAAACATCAAGATCATGTTCCCCATGATCTCCGAGGTGCAAGAGCTTCGACAAGCCAAAGCCATACTACAAGAAGCAAAAGATGAATTAAGGCGAAAAAGGATCCCCTTCGATGACCAGATACCTGTGGGGATAATGGTGGAGATACCTTCGGCCGCACTGGCTGGCGATGCTTTAGCCAAAGAGTGTGATTTTTTCAGCATCGGCACAAATGATCTGATACAGTATACCTTGGCAGTTGATAGAGGAAACGAAAGGATTGCTCATCTTTACCAGGGGTTTCATCCGGCGGTGTTGAAGTTGATAAAACAGACCATTGACTCTGCCTCCAAGAATGGAATCTGGGTGGGCTTATGTGGGGAGATGGCCGCCGATCCTTTGGCTACCACACTTCTGGTGGGGATGGGGGTGGATGAGCTTTCCACCTCCGCCATGGCTATTCCCCAGATAAAGAAGATCATTCGCTCCATTAAATTTGAAGATGCCAAAAAACATGCTCAAGAGGTGCTGAAGCTTTCCACCATCGATGAGATAAAAAAGTTCTTGATTGAGGAATATACCAAAAGGTTTGGCCGGGACAACAAAAACAAGTTTGTTTGATCTTTAGATTCTAAGATACCTTCTTATGTGAAGAAAATGAAGCCCTGCACCTTTAAGTTTGAAGCCGGTCCATGTCTTCATTAATAATAGACAACATAGATCAGATCAAAAAGATAGACCAAGAGGGGATGTATGATTTCGTCTATGACTTCCCCTCTCAATTTGAAGATGCGCTGAAGCTTGCCACGAAAATTAAGCTCCCCGAATGGGACCAAAGCGAAATAAAAAATATCGTTGTGGCTGGCATGGGTGGCTCTGCCATTGGTGGAGACTTGGTGCGATCTTATCTGGCAGAGAGGCTTTTAATCCCTTTTTTAATTTGCAGAAACTATACCCTTCCCAATTTTGTTAATTCTTCCTCTTTGGTCTTCATCTCCAGCTACTCAGGAAACACGGAGGAAAGCCTGTCTGCCTTTGAAGATGCCTGTCAGAGGGAAAGCAAAATCATCTGTCTAACCTCCGATGGAAAAGTGGAGAAGGTCTCTTCTGAGAAAAAAATCCCCTGCGTTCCCCTGCCCCAGGGCTTTCAGCCTCGTGCCGCCTTAGGATATTCCTTCGTTCCCATACTGATAGTGCTGGAAAGATTTGGATTCGTCGAAGGTGAACGCCAGAATATAAAAGTAACCAAGAATTTCTTGGAGGAAAACAGGGATAAATATCGAGTTGAGGTCGAAACCGAAGACAATCCTGCCAAAAGGCTTGCTATGAAACTTCACCGGAAATTGCCCATAATTTACGCCTCCTGCGAGCACTTCGATGCGGTCTCCACCCGATGGAAAGGGCAGTTTTGTGAAAATGCCAAGATGCTGGCTTTCAGCAACGTTTTTCCAGAGTTTAATCATAACGAGCTGGTGGGATGGAAGGTTCTCTCAGATTACGGAGATGACCTGGTGGTGGTTATGTTAAAAGACAGAGAAGATCATCCCCGGATAAAAAGACGGATGGATATCGTCAAGAGAATCGTTGAAAAACAAAAGGTGGAGATCATAGAGGCAAAAAGCAGTGGAGAAAATCTTCTGTCCCGAATGTTCTCCTTGATACAGTTAGGGGATTTTACCAGCTTCTATCTGGCTATTTTGAATGGCGAAGATCCCACTCCGGTGAAGGTGATAGATTATCTTAAAGATGAATTAGCAAAAGGTTAGTTAATTAGACAAAAGCTTAAGCAGGTTGAAGCTTACAATTATCCTAACATAAAAACCCCACCCCTCCGGGTGAGAGACGAGCGCCTGTCCTTAAGATGAGATTCATGTTCCATATCCTAAAATTTAAGTGGATCATCCTCTTGAATGTAGTTTTTTGCCTCTGTGTTTTTGTCCCCCCTTCCATTCAAGCGAGAGGCGATACATCGATGGCGAAAATCACCCCCCCATTCGATTTTAAAGTGGAGGATACTCCTGACGATGGCGGAGGAAGTTTGAGATTATTCTGGAAACCTTCTTTAGATGATAAAGAAGAGATCGGCGACATTGACGGATATGAGATCTTTAGAGCAAGCAGAAAAGATACGATCCTTAAGTTGATCGCCCAGGTGGGCGATAATACCACCTTTTTTACCGATGTGGCTCTGAATAACCAAGAAGAATATTTTTATGCCATCAGAGCCAAAAGAGACGATTCTTACTCCGTGTTTGTTCGTTCCAACTTCGTCCGACCCAAAATAAACTGGTTCAGAACCGGTCGGATCAACATGCTGGCTTTGCTTCTGATCTTCTCCGCCTCGGTTCTTTTATACATACGTGGGGCCAAAAGAGGGAAAAGCCTCTTCATTCGCAAGTTAGCTGGCTTGGAAGCCATGGAGGAGGCGGTGGGAAGGGCCACCGAGATGGGAAAGCCGGTGCTGTTTATTCCGGGGATTCAAGAGCTGGATGAGATTCAAACCATCGCAGGTCTTTCCATCTTAGGTAAAGTTGCTCGCATCACTGCACAGTATGATACGCCCCTTTTGGTTCCGGTGCTTTACCCCATGGCATTGGCCGCCGCAGGAGAGGTGGTGAAGGGAGCTTATCTGGATGCGGGAAAGCCTGAGAGTTTCAAACCAGATATGGTGCGGTATGTGGCCGGGGAGCAATTTGCCTATGTGGCCGCAGTAAATGGAATAATGCTGAGGGAAAGACCCGCGGCCTGTGTGTATATGGGCGCTTTCTATGCTGAATCTTTGCTTCTGGCGGAGACCGGATTTGCCGCAGGTGCCATTCAGATCGCCGGAACCGCAAATCCCGAACAGCTACCCTTCTTCATCGCCGCCTGCGACTATACCCTGATGGGGGAGGAGCTTTATGCGGCTAGCGCATATCTGTCCAAAGAGCCCTTGATGTTAGGAAGCCTTAAAGGTCAGGATCTAATTAAGATCCTTTTGGTTGGCTGTATCATCTTGGGTGCAATTTTTGAACTGCTCCAAATCGGCAATGGATTTTTCGCAAAATTATTTCTGGAACGATAAAGAGTCAGAAGACCAGATAAGAAGCCCATAAATGGCATATCCACCGTCTATTCTGAGCTCCGAAAGTGAAACGAAATCTAAGGATCATATTCTTGGGAACACTTTTCAGTAATCAAACAAGCCAAGCTTGAGCACTCTTTCCTGAAGTCTGCCTCAAAGAATGGCTTGACATCGTAGGTTAAAAATAGATGTGATGATATGAAAACACAGTTTCCTGTTGCGGTGGCTTTCCTTTCTGGATTCATCATGGTGGTTGCTTTCTTTGTCCCGGAGAAGAACTTGGAAAACCTCAGCCAGAGCCTTCTCACCTTTGTCACCATAGTGGGCGGCTTTACTTTACTCTTAGGAATCGTAAGCATCATGCGGGCAAATCTTGAGGTTGTGACCAAGAAGGGGCGGGGGTGGGGCTTTAAGCTCCTTTTGATCCTGACCCTTTTGGTTATGTCGTTCTCCAGCTTCATCTGGGGAACCGGGGAGGGAACCGTATACCACTGGATGTTTCAAAACATGCAGGCTCCCATGATGTCCACCATGTTTTCCCTTCTGGCATTCTTCATCGCCTCGGCGGCTTATCGGGCCTTCAGAGCTCGCACCAAGGAGGCTACCATCCTTTTGGTCACCTCGGTGATCGTCATGCTGGGGAGAATCCCTTTGGGACAGTTTCTGTGGAACAGATTGCCGGAATACACCAACTGGATCATGGCCTATCCTAATTTAGCTGTGCAAAGGGGAATCATCATTGGAGCTGCCTTAGGTGCGGCTTCCATGTCGTTAAGGATAATCTTGGGAATTGAGAAAACCTACATGGGAAGAGGATAACAGATCACCGGGAAGGCACAAAATGGAGAGTATCTCTCACTTTAAGATCTTACAGAGGATGAAACATGATCATCTGGGTGCGGTTTGCAGAGCAGAGGATATTAAACTCAAACGGCAGGTGAGATTAAGGCTTCTGTCTGAACAACTCATCCCCAAGCTGGAATCAAAAGCTAAACTTTTTCACCAATGTCAGACCCTCAGCTCTTTTGAACATCCAAACATCGCCTCCATCTATGAGATTTTGCAAACTGAGGACCAACTTCTGATATCTTCAGCCTATCTGGAGGGTAAATCGCTTAAGGAGATTTTGGAAGACAGGATGCTCTTTTTGGATCAGATTCTTTTAGTTGCCATCCAGATTGCCGAAGGTTTAAGGGCGGCGCATGATCAGGGGATTTTGCATCTGGATTTGAGCCCGGAGAGCATAATCCTGACCAGGGAGGGCAAAGTCAAGATCGTCGACTTCGGTCTTGCTGAAATAAAACAAGCCTCGCTATGGAAGTTGGACCGATTTTCACCTGAGAAGATGTCCTATCTTTCACCGGAGCAGGTTCAGAACAGCCGGGTTGACTCAAGAAGCGATCTTTTCTCCTTGGGGGTGATCTTGTATGAGATGATCACAAGACATCCCCCTTTCAAGGGAAAGGATAAATCATCAATTATCGAGTCCCTTCTCAATGCCCCTCCAGAACCGTTGTCCAAATACAGGAGAGATCTACCAGACCAGCTCCAAGCCATAATCGATAAGCTTTTGGAGAAAAAACCAGCTTCAAGATATCAAAATGCAGATGTTGTTCTTTTAGATCTGAAGAGATTAAAGCAGAAGCTGGCTTCGGGGAAGCCGGCGATCATCAGAAAAATCAGACCCAGATATAACAAGGCTCTGGTTCCCGCCCTGATCATCAGCCTCATAATAGCGGTGATACTCATCTTGATTTTGAATAAATACCTGTTCAAACCAATCTTTGAAAAAAGGGGATCGCTGGACTCAGATCAACCTCTGGTGGCTATGCGATCGGGCAATTTATTTGAAGAAAGAAACGATGGTCTATATCAAAACGCAGGAGCAAGATATGAGGGAAAGGAACTTCTGGACGCTCATTTTGGGAGTAGTTTTAATCTTGGTTGGAATCTTAGCCCTTCTGGATAGCTTAGAGGTGGTATCCTTCTGGTCTGCCTTGGGGAGACTCTGGCCTCTGATCCTGATAGCTCTGGGAATTTGGCTTCTTTTGAAAAGAGACTACTTTTACTCAGACAGAAAGATTGAGATCAAAGAGGGCAAGAGATATTCCAAGGCTTTCGGTGATTTAAGAATCGATGCGGGGGGAATGGATCCGCACGGACTGGATGTGGAGATGGGATTCGGCGATCTGGAACTAAACCTCACCAAGGCGAATCTCTCCGACCGTGAGAGCGTGGTCCACCTCGCCTTAGGCTTTGGAGACATCAGGGTGTGGGTGCCTTCTGAGGTGAAACTGAAGGCTTCTGCCACCTGTGGAGCAGGGGATATAGATATTTTGGGCAAATTTACAGATGGATTAGCCAGAAGCTTGGACTATCAGGATGAGGGATATGATTCGGTTCAAAAGAGATTGAAAATCTTTGCCAAACTCGGATTTGGTGATATAAAGATTTCGAGAGTGTGAAATAAAACCTCTCCCCCTTTGTCCCCCTCTCCACTTTGTGGAGAGGGGGATGGGGGGTGAGGTAAACAAAGGAGGAGTCATGACTCAGCCATCTGAAAGGATACCGAATGTGAAGGTGACGGTAAAAAGCATCAAGGGGAAATGTGCCCTGGGACATCAGGTGGGAGAAGAATTTGTATTTAAAGGTGGAATAGCGCCTGGTGGTCTATGCACCGAAGGAATGTTGACCGTGATACCGGCTGCCAGAACTTTGATGTTTGGGGGAACTCACTTCTGGGAAGATGATCCGGACGCCATCTCGGTCTGCTGTCCAGATCCGGAAAATCTGGTGGTATTTGAGGTAAGACGAATTTAACACCATCATCTTGATTTGAAAGGTTGGGGTCATCGGACGAGGCTTCAACCGACTGGTCAATAATGGTTTCCTCCCGTCAAGGGATAAAAGATTCAGCTTAAAGCTATGAACCACGCACTTGGTATATTTGTAAAGCTCCAGAATATAGATCGCCGATATATCTTTCTTTTCATCGGAATGGCAGCATTTTTGCCCTTGATATTCCCTTTAGGACTTCCTTTGGGAGTTACCCCTTCTTCTCTGAATCTCTTTAATGCGGTGGATAGCCTCAAGGAGGGATCGGTGGTGATGCTCACCTTTGATTACTATCCTTCCACCTTGCCGGAGACCGAGCCGATGTCATATGCGGTCCTAAGACATCTTTTCCGAAAAAATATTCGGGTGATCACCCTAACCACCATTCCCTTAGGCGCTTTGTCGGTGATGGAGGAGGTGGTCAAAAATGTGGCTCGCGAATATAAGAAAGAATACGGAAGCGATTATGTAAACTTGGGTTACAAATATGGCTATGTGGCGGTGATGCTGGGCCTGGGGAGGAAGATCTCGGATATCTTCCCTAAGGATAATTATGATAACAAATTGGAGGATCTCCCTTTGATGCGCGAGGTCAAAAACTATGATGACATCGATTTTATCTTCATAGTTTCTGACAATGCCACTGTGGATTACTGGGTCTCCTTGGTGAATGCCCAATTTGGCATACCCATGGGAGCAGGAGTCACTGCAGTTATGGCGCCCAAATGCTATTCTTTTTTGCAAACAGGACAGATGGTCGGTCTTTTGGGCGGGATGAAGGGCGCAGCCGAATACGAGAAACTGAGCAGAAATCCCGGAAGAGCCACCAGAGGAATGGACCCCCAATCCATCATCCACCTCCTTATCATTGTTTTTATAACATTGGGCAATGTGGGATATTTTGTGAGCAAACGAATGAAAATTTAAACTTGGAGGGTTGAAAAACCTGAAACTGAATTAAGACCTCTCGCACTTTTGTCCTCCTCTCTATAAAAATGAAGAGGGGGACTAAGGGAGAAAGGTAAGAACGGCTTTAATTTTGTATTGCAATTTTAAACCTCGCTCTTTGAATTTAACTACGGTATGAACCCAGAATTCATCGGAATCACCATCGCCGCTCTTTTGACCCTGTGCATCTACAGCTTTTTGTATAAAGATAATCCCTTTTACAAATTCGCCGAGCACATCTTTGCTGGACTTTCTGCAGGATACTATGTGGGACTGGTCTGGCATTCCATCATAAAGCAACAGCTTATAGGTCCACTTTTTGAGGAACGCCAGCTTCTGTTCATCATTCCTGCCCTCCTCGGAGCATTGATGTTCACCAGGTTCATTCCCAAGATCGCCTGGCTTTCTCGCATCTCCTTAGCCTTTGTGATGGGCAACACTGCGGGAATCTTTTTGATTCAGCAGTTGCATGGATTGGTGCTACCACAGGTGAGAAACACCTTCACCGTAGCGTTAAATTTTTCCGGGGTGGTGATAATTGTTGGAGTCATCTCCACCTTAATCTATTTTTATTTCTCCAAAGAGCATAAAGGGATATTAGGGCTTACCGCTGGTCTGGGCATCTGGTTTATAATGATCTCGTTTGGAGCGTCATTTGGTTACACCGTAATGGCAAGAGTTTCCCTTCTTATCGGCAGAGCCCAATTTCTTCTTATCAACTGGCTACACTTGATAAAATAGTCCCTCTCCCTGAAGGGGAAGGAGAATGTCCCCTTATCTTCCTCGTTTTTCAAGCCGTAAGATTTTAGGGATACCATAAAACGTAATAAAAGCTTCGTATCAAAAGTGAAATTTCCTTGACATCATGCTGTGGGTAAGTTAAGATTATTCTGGAGGTGAGAAGATGAACGCTCTGAAGACAGCCTTTCTTTTAACGTTGTTGACCCTGCTTTTCGTCTTTATCGGTCAACTGTTGGGAGGAAATCAGGGTATGGTGGTGGCGCTTCTCTTTGCCGCCATGATGAACTTGGGCACCTACTGGTTTTCCGATAAGATAGTTTTGGGCATGTATCGAGCGCAACAGGTGGATGAGAAGACCAGCCCGCGGCTTTACAACATTGTCAGACGAGCAGCATCTTCAGCTCATCTTCCCATGCCCAAGGTGTATGTAATTCCCACTCAAACTCCCAACGCCTTTGCCACCGGAAGAGGTCCCAAACACGCCGCTGTGGCAGTAACTCAGGGGATTATGAAGATTTTAGATGAGGAGGAGCTGGAGGGAGTGATCTCTCATGAAATGGCTCATATAAAGAATCGGGATATCCTTACCGGATCCATTGTAGCCACCCTGGCGGGTGCCATCAGCATGTTAGCCTTCATGGCCCGGTGGGCGGCGATCTTCGGGGGTTATGGTGGAAGAGATGGTGAAGGTCGGGGTGGTGGGCTGAGTCTTTTGATAATGGCAATAGTGGCGCCTTTAGCCGCCCTCTTGATTCAGATGGCGATCTCCAGATCCAGGGAGTATGCAGCAGATGCCACCGGTGCAAAAAACAGTCACAAGCCGTTAGCTTTAGCAAACGCCTTGAAGAAGTTAGAATATGCGGCCAGAAGGATACCTCTGGAGGCAAAACCTTCCACGGCCCATCTTTTTATCGTAAATCCACTCTCCGGAAGAGGAATGGCCAGCCTGTTTTCCACTCATCCCCCCATTGAGGAACGAGTGGCAAGACTTCAGAGGATGGCAAGAGGAATTTGAAAAGGAAAAAAATGATGTGGTGGGGATAATTTCCTTGGTTTTGGGATCCTCATCGCATTTTTTATTTTAACAGGGGGGGAGAGATCCCTGTATGGGAAGTAGCTGGATCGAGATACTGATAATCCTGCTTCTGATTTTGGCTAATGGCTTTTTTGCCTCATCCGAAATCGCCTTAATTTCCGTCAGAAGAAGTCGGATAAAACAACTCTCCGACAAAGGTAACAAAAAAGCCCAGCTGGTGAGCAGGCTCCAGAACAAGCCAGACGTGTTTTTAGCCACCATTCAGGTAGGAATCACCTTGGTGGGCACATTTGCATCGGTGGTGGGAGGAGCCAAGGTGGTCCACGATCTGAAACCGTGGATTGAAAAAATTCCATCCTCAGCCATTCGACAATCCAGTGAGTCGATTGCCATCGCAATCGTGGTGGTGATCATCACTTACCTGCTTTTGGTGCTGGGTGAGTTGGTTCCTAAATATTTAGCTTTGGCTTACCCGGAAAAGGTTGCCTTCAGAACCGTAGGACCGGTTCACCTCCTGTCCCGGGTGGCTTTCTTAATGGTCAAACTTCTCTCCAGCTCCAGCAGATTCTTAGTCTCCCGTTTTGTTAAAGGGTTGCCTAAGGAAAGTGGATTTATCACGGATGAAGAGTTGAAATTTATAGTGCGTGAGGGAAAAACCAAAGGGGTCTTTGATCAGACCGAGGAGGAGCTGATCCAGAGTGCACTGGAGTTCACCGATACCACCGTGCGAAATGCCATGACCCCACGAACAGAAATCGTAGCTCTGGATGTAAATGCCGGGCAACAGCAAATAATTCGTGCTATGACCGAGCAGGGATACTCCCGAATCCCCATATATAAAGGGAGCCTGGACAATATCGTTGGGATAATCTACGCCAAGGATATAATCAATCTGTTGCAAAACAGAGAGCTCATCATCCTGGAGGATATCCTCCGCAAGCCCTATTTTGTTCCAGATTCCATGAAGATATCTGACCTTTTAAAAAATTTTCAAAAAAAACGATTACATATTGCTATTGTGCTGGACGAATTTGGTGGCACCGCCGGGCTCATCACATTGGAGGATATAATTGAGGAGATCGTAGGTGAGATCCGAGATGAGTATGATCGGGAGGAAGAAGAGGAAATTTATTTGCTCTCCGATAACTTGGCTATCGTTAATGCCAGTCTGTTTATCGGGGAATTCAATCAAAAATTCAAAACCGAGCTTCCAGAAGAGTATAACACCGTTGGAGGTTATATTACCGGAACCCTGGGAAGGATTCCTCTTCTGGATGAGGAGATAAAAATTGGGGATCTCACCTTTGTGATCTTCGACAAGGTGGGACCCAGACTGAAGAAGATAAAAGTGGTCCGAGAAAGAAAAAGTGAGTAGAGTTCTTCTTTGACACCTTTCCCGCCATCCCATTCTCCATAAAATAAAGAGGAGGAGATAGGGGAAAGGTTAAAAAATTTTCATCATGTTCGAATCCCTGCTTGAGCCGATTGGAAGATGGATAATTGGCTTCATCTCGGAGATAGGTTATGTGGGTATAATAATCACCATGGGAATTGAAAGTGCCTGTATCCCTCTTCCTTCGGAGATCATCATGCCCTTCTCCGGCTACTTGGTGTTCACCGGAAGATTCAGCCTTTGGGGCGTTTCCGTTGCTGGTGCCTTTGGCTGTGTGGTTGGATCGGTGGTTGCCTACTGGGTGGGAATTGGAGGAGGACGTCCCTTCATTCAAAAGTATGGGAGATACGTTCTGATCTCATCCAAAGACTTAGCTTTCGCTGATCGCTGGTTTGAAAGATACGGAGAGTGGGCTATATTCTTCTCTCGCCTTCTGCCAGTGATAAGAACCTTCATCTCGCTTCCGGCAGGAATCGCCCGGATGAACTTTTTGAAATTTGTCATCTATACCTTCCTCGGCTCTTTGCCCTGGTGTTTTTTGTTAGCCTATGTGGGAAAGATATTGGGTGAAAACTGGATGAGCATAAGAGTCTATTTTCATCGGGCCGACATCTTCATCGGGATAATCATGGTCTTGGCAATAGCCTATTTTTTATATCGGCACTTAAAACCGGAGAAAAAAAACGGCTCTTCTCCCTTTTAGTTGCTGGTCTTCTTCGCCTTCGTCTCCTTCTTTATAAACAGGTTTACTGCCATGAAAAAATCTTTTTTAGATTACAATTTTTCTCAAAAATTGATTACTCCGTTTTAATCCCATGTGCCGCAGATGCTTGCTTTGTCTTTCCCACCCCCTTTGCCCTGTTCTCCACGCACTTGACCACAAAATCTCCTACTGAGCATCCCAGATCCCGGGCAATTATTTTGCATTTTACCATCAAAAGAAAATAAAGCTTTTTGCCTTTCACCTCGCGTAGGGTCTCATAGTTTCCATGACCTTTGGCGATCACCAGATCAGCCCGGTCAAAGAGATTCTTGAATTCCTCCGAGCAATCTTTCAGGATGGTCCCAGGAGCATCTGAGCCGCTGGAGATGACCTTCGCCACTTGATCCAAGCTGGCATAATAGGCATCTTCGGAGGTGGCGTCGTTAATCACCGGGAAGCCACGAACCCCGTAGTAAATGTCCTCAGGAGGCATCTGTTCGATCAGAATCTTATCAAAAAAAGTTTCTCCAGCATTGTCTCCCAGATAGAGGATCATGGAGGCTTCTTTTGAATCTTCTCTCAAACTTTCGGTATCATCTATGGCAGGTTTTGTGGACAACGCCTGATCGATCGTCTTCATCAGTTCAAAATGATGACGAGGACCAAAATCGATGATGTTTCCCGCTATGGCCATCCTCACCGCATAAACAAATGGATCAGACGAACCGTTTACCTTCTCTTTCAAAGAAGGGTAAAGTTTTTTAGCTACATGGTTGAATTCCCTTTTAAGCTTGAAGAAGGGATCATGATTGTTTAACACCTTACGGATCACCCGATGGGCCTCACGGCCCAGATAAGGTGGAGGATGATGATAAGACACGCCGCTTAAAGTCATAAGCACCTTTTGGATCAATTCCTCCCGTTTTTCCTCATCTTGGGTGAGCTGATTTGTCACATCAATTGCCTGCTCAATAATGCAGGGGATACATTCCAGATAAGTTCGCATCGAATAACTCCATTAAATGATAAAAAAGACAGAAAAAAAGATCATCACGCTCCACTTTTTAGGCGATGACGAAATATGATTCCGACTCTTTCTCAATTTTCACTCTTTTTATTTTTTTACTCTTCTCCAAAGCCTGAAGATATTTGACAATCTCGTTGGTATGAACGCCCAAAGCTTTTGCCATCTCCTCTTTTCTGGTTGGTCTTCTCCTTAAAAGTCCAATTATTGCCTCCTCTAAATCCCTTTGATATGCCCTGTTGGTCGCCCTATCAAAATCTAAAATTAGCTCCACCACCAGTTTTGGATCGAAGATCGATTTGATCTCAAGAAGCTTCTTTTCATCCAGTGGTCTAACCGTGTATTCTCCTGGAGGTCTGATTACGGTGTTGAGCTGAATTTTGTCTACGTTCAGCTCCTGCACAAATCGATTTATTCTCTTAATCTCCTCTTCAGAATCATTTATCCCTTTCACCAACATCATCTCCAGATAGATTTTTGCTTTGAAATCTTGGCAGAAAACTTTTATCCCCTCCAGTATTTTTTCAATCCTGAGTTTTTCTTCGGGACGATTGACCTTATTAAATATCTCTTTAGAAACTGCATCCACCGAAGGAACGACCAGATCTGCCCAAGATAAGTCTTCTCTAACCTTTTGGTCCCACAATAAGGATCCATTGGTCAAAACCGCCACTGGAATTTGAGCGAAGCTTTTAATCCTCCGGATCATCTCACCAAGGTCCCGGTTTAAGGTGGGCTCACCTGACCCAGAGAAGGTTATGTAATCAATATCGCTGTTTTGATCTATCGCCTCCCTTATCTCTTCTATCACCTGGTCAATAGGGACAAAAGATCTCCTCTGGATGGTTTGATTGGTGGTCCTTCCCAACTGGCAATAGATACAATCATAACTGCAGGTCTTATAGGGGATAACATCCACTCCCAGGGAAATTCCCAATCTTCTGGAAGGGACTGGACCATACACTATCTTTTCTATGTCTTTATCTTTTGAACTCATCACAAAAACAAAGTCCCATCAGGAACGATTCAGCAGCTGACCCTTTCTAACCTTTTGCAAGACGATGGATTTTGTTCCATATATCTTTAAGTTCCTCCACCAGATTTGAATTTGAATATTCCACCATGGTCTTGCCCTCCACCATAGCTTGGGTGAAGATGTTGTCGAAAGGGAGTTTTCCTACAATCTCAATGTTCTCCTGACGACAGAATTTTTGAATCTTTTGGGTATTCTCTAAATTTATATCATACTTGTTAATCAAGACCACGGATCGAATCCTAAAATGCTGGGTCAAACTTAAAACCCGTTTCAAATCTGATATGGCGGAGACGGTGGGCTCGGTCACTATCACCACCAGATTTGTTCCAGTGATGGAGGCAATCACCGGACAGCCAATTCCAGGTGGTCCATCGACTAAGACTAACTCTAAATTGTTCTTCTGGGCAACCTCTCTGGCGTTTTTTCTTACCACGGTGACCAGCTTCCCTGAGTTTTCCTGAGCAATCCTTAACTTGGCATGAACCATAGGACCATACTTTGTCTGGGAAACGTACCATTCTCCAGAAATATTCTCCTTCATTTGTATGGCTTCAACCGGACAGATCAAAGCACAAACCTGACAACCCTCACAGGCAAGCGGGTCAATGGTTACTGGTTTAGGACCCCTATTCCCCTTGATGGCCTCGAATCTACATGCCTCCAAACATTTACCACAGCAGGTGCACTTCTCTTCATTTAGCGTAGCCTTTTTACCTCCTATAAATGGCTGGCTCTCCTTTACGCAGGGATGAAGAAGGAGATGAAGATCTGCGGCATCCACATCGCAGTCTGCCATCACCTTATCTTTGGCTAAAACGGCAAAGGAGGCGGTGATCACCGTTTTGCCTGTTCCACCCTTTCCACTGATTACGGTTATCTGCTTCATCTACCCTTCACCTCATCTTCAATCCGACTCCACAATCTCCTAAAGATTTCTCGATAACGCCCTGCATTGACCAACAGAGGAATTCCACGAGAATAAAGAAAGGCGATCTGCTCATCATAAGGTATCTGAGCCATTATGGGGACCCCCTTCTTTGCACAATATTCTTTTACCTTTTCATCGCCGATACCTGCACGGTTGATGAGCACACCATGTTTGATCACAAGCTTCTCCAAAAGTTCCACCGTTAGTTTCAAATCATGCAATCCGAAGGGGGTCGGTTCGGTCACCAGAAGGCAGAAATCGCTATGGTTAATTGCTTCGATAACCGGACAGGAGGTTCCAGGAGGAACATCAATGATGGTGATGCCATTTGGACCAGTGGTTTTCTTTACCGCCCGGATTACGGGTGTTGCCATGGGCTCACCCACATTGAGCCGACCTTGAACGAATTTAATTGAGCCTGACCTTCCCTCTTCCAACACCCCGATTTCTCTTTCCCTTTCACTTATTGCGTTCTCTGGACAGAGCAAACTACAACCTCCGCATCCATGGCAAAGCTCTGGAAAAGTCAGCACCTCTTTCTTTAAAACCACGATAGCATTGTAGGCACAGACCTTAGCACATTCGCCACAGAAATTACATTTCTTCAGGTCGACATTGGGAATAAGCAGGCTCACCGGTCGGGCTTTTTCGATCTTGGGTTTTAGAAAGATATAGGCATTTGGCTCCTCAACATCACAGTCCAGAAACTGAAGACCTTGCGATTTCTCACCTGATAAGAAAAGGGCAAGATTGGTGGCAACGGTGGTCTTGCCGGTTCCCCCTTTTCCACTGGCAATGGAGACGATCATTGATAAACGTTTCCCGAAAATATATTTTTACCTATCAGGATACTTAATGGCAATAGCTCCCTGAGGGCATCGTTTCACACAGGCTAAGCAGGCGATACACTTTTTCGTATCAATCTTGGCTAACCCCTCGACTGCGATTGCTCCCACGGGACAAACTTCATAACAAAGCCCACAACCTGTGCATTCCTCTTCGTCTACGACGGCCGTGGCTTCACCCCGAAACCTTTGGGAGCCAATTCCCTTTTGATCACCAATCTTCTGCCTGATTTCTTCCAACCGCCGGGAAATAATCTTGACCCGCTGTTTTAAAAGCTCTAATTCCCCTTCCGGAGTCAACGGGGAAAAATCGGTAGGAGGTGGGTGCTCCGTTCCTCTCCAGTTCACGAATCTGTCCCTTCTTCCCCGCCCTGATCGAAAACGATCATCTCTTCTCATTTTTCCACTCTTTTTCGAACGGTTATCTATCTCTTCTGCAGACTCCATCGTCTGAACAAGGAGGCGTGGAGCATCGCTCCTCCCGTCCACAGCAGGTGGTTCCTCCAGTGGAGGAACCACCCATGATAATGGAACCTGGAGAGGAGATCAGTCTTTTCACCTTGGTGGAGCCACATTCGGGGCAGGCTGGATGTTCCCTTCGTGTAGAGCTTCTCTGAAGGACTTCGATCACCTTTCCGCAATTTTCACATCGATATTCATATATAGGCATACATCGATCTCCTTCTCATTCCCATATGAACGAGGTTTTTCAGATCTCAGGTATGAATTCAAGATTGGGAATTGCCAAAATCTTGATTTTGAGGTTTTATTCTCTTACCATTTTGGTTCCGCACTCAGGACAGGTCATATCATAACAGGGGGTGCCTCTTGGATGAGGAACTTTTGCTCCGCATGAGGGACACACACAGTTTCCCCCAGGTCCAGCTCCGGGGCGGTTGCCACCCATTCTGCCTCTGCCTGCTCCACGTCCCATTCCCATACCTCTTCCGGTTCCGGGTCCCTGACCCAAAGGTCCTGTTCCATTTCCCCTTGGCATTTTTTCATCTCTCCTTTCACAAAGTTTTGTGATCAAACGGATTTGTCATGATGGTGCTCCCCATGATCACATTCGTTCTTCTCAACTCCATAACCTCTACCTGAGCCGGGCTTACACAAGCTTTCTCCACCTTCCAGCGTCCCGGAAATCAGCTTTTCTATCACCTCACTGATCCGTCCGGTAACTCCTACCACGGTCTGAATTCCTTTTTCAGCAAATAGAGCCTCAGCTCGTCTTCCTATTCCGCCAGCTATAAGACATTCTACTCCTTTTTGGACAAGATACTGAGGAAGAAATCCCGGCTGATGTCCGGGATTTTGCACCAGCTCTTTGCTCAGGATGTTCTCCCCCTCTATCTCCACGATGGTAAAGGTTGGACAACGACCGAAATGAGGGGATACATAATCGCCATCTGTTGAGATCGCCACCTTCATGTTCCTGCTCCTTTTTTAATTTTGACCACCCTGTCTTAACCCGAAATGCCCGGGCACCGAAGAGTTAGATAGCTCCTTCAGCTCCCCAGCCTTATATTTTGCTAAAGTCTCCTTGACGGTTCCGGAGGCACCCTGATATATCCTTATGTTGGCGGCTTTTAGCGTCTGGAAGGCATTGGGTCCCACATTTCCAGTTATCACTGCCACTGCACCTTTGTTAGAAATGGTTTGTGCCGCCTGAGGACCAGCACCGCCCATGGCACTTGTGGCTGGATTTAAAACCGCTTCAAATTTCTCTGTTTCCGGATCAATGATGATAAAGTAGGTGCATCTACCGAAACGAGGATCAACCAAAGCTTCAAGGTTATCTCCCTGAGAGGTTATGGCTACCTTCACGATTTCCCCTTTCTTTTTTGCAAAGGGAGGAAGAAACAACTATTTTCTTCCTCCCTTTTTGACTTACTTTTTCTTCCCCTCCTTTTCCAGCTCACCTATTCGCTCCTGGATGGCTTCTATTTCCCTTTCCAGAGCGGCGAGCTCATCCTGGAGGAACTTCTTCTCTTCTTCGACGGAGGGCTTGGTGTATGGAGGAGCAGGATAGTAGGTGGAAGGATGATAGGGGTAAACCGGAGCATAGCCAGGAAAGCCATATGCTCGGGTTCTCCACCACCATCCACGCCCTCCTCCAAAAGTTCGCCCTCTTCCCCCACCCCAGGGAAAGCCTCCCCTGCCCACTCCAAACCAGCCCCAACCAGGAGCAGGATTAAGATATCCGGGAACAGGATATCCTACGCAAAATCCTGCAGCTCTTCCGGTCATGGGTCCCAAACCCAAAGGACCGGTTCTGTCTCCAAATGGCATATCAGTCACCTCCTTTCACTTTAGAAACTTCCTTTGAGTTCAAAATCTTTACAATCTGATCTATCATCTGGTTGAAAATCTTGCCTACCTCCGAATCCTTTTGTTCCCAGATAAAAGGTTTACCCTCATCTCCAGATAAAACTATCTGTGGATCAAAAGGGACTTTGCCCAAAAAGGGGACTTTCATCTCCTTGGCCGCCTTTTCCCCTCCGCCAGTTTTAAAAAGATCCGTTCTTTTACCACAATGAGGACAGGTAAAGCCACTCATGTTCTCCACAATGCCAAGAACTGGAACGTTAAGCTTCCGTGCAAAGTTGACCGCCTTACGGGAATCCAGCAATGCCACCTCCTGAGGAGTGGTCACGATGATGACCCCGTCAATATCTTTTATCAATTGAGCGATAGATAACGGCTCATCTCCGGTTCCGGGAGGAGAGTCGATTATCAGAAAGTCAAGCTCTCCCCACTCCACCTCCTCCAAAAATTGTTTGATGGCTCCCATCTTTAAAGGACCTCGCCATATCACCGGGCTCTGGTTATCTTTAAGAAGAAATCCCATAGATACCACTTTCAAATTAAAGGCATAAAGTGCTGGCTGAATCTTTTTACCATCCCCCACCAAAGCCATCTGTTCGATCCCAAGCATTTTAGGAATGGAGGGACCATGCACATCTACGTCCAGAAGCCCCACCCCCATACCCTTGTGAAGCAGTCCCAATGCTAAGTTTACTGCAATGGTGCTTTTCCCCACCCCACCTTTGTTGCTCATCACCAATATCTTGTGATGGATATTTTGAATGTTTTCACTTAAGTTTGTTTTTTCCTTAGGTTCCATTACATCCTCTCTTGTTGAACTTCCCTGTTTTGTCACCTTCTTCCGCCTCTGTGGCATCTTCCTCGTCTCCAACCTCCGCGCAGAACATAACCTCTATCCCAGCCGATCGGATGAATTCTTATGCTTTCGCAGGACGGACAAACCTGTGGCATGGGAACGCCGGGAGAAAGCTCCCATCTGTAACCGCAATCATCGCATATGTGTGGTCCTGCCATAAGGAAATCGCCCCCCTCTATTTTGATGGCTTTGGCATTGATTAAAGCATCTGCAACCTTTCTTCTGGCTAAAGCCACAATTCTCCCAAAGGTGGCTCGGGAAACGTTCATTCTATCTGCGGCCTCCTCTTGCTGAAGCCCCTCCAGATCAGCCAGCCGTATGGCTTCGTGTTCGTCCACGGTCAGGACAATTTCTTCCAGAACCGCCAAAGGGACACCTCTTGGTTTAAAATACGTTGAGCTTGGTTGAGCCATCACCCAACGCCATCTTCTCGGTCTGGGCATTTAGGTGCCTCCAAAGGGTTTTGAGCATATGCTCATAACTATTTACGGCATTGGTGTTAAAATATTTAGCTTTTATGAAAGATTTTTATTTTTTTCTTAATTGGTTGAAAAGGAAGGACAAAGGAGAGATAAATTTATACCCCCATAAGGGGTGAATAAACCATCAATGGCCCAAGGCTTTCAGCCCTGTCAGGGGAGATTTTGACAGCCACTAAAATTCCACTCTTCCTTCGAGGGCGCTTGCCAGGGTAGTCTGGTCGGCATATTCCAAGTCACCCCCTGCAGGGAGTCCTCGAGCGATACGGGTGACTTTTATTTCTAAGGGTTTTATCAATTTGGCTAAGTATAAAGCGGTTGCCTCTCCCTCGGTGCTGGGATTGGTGGCAATTATCACCTCTTTTATCTGCGTGTCTTTTAATCTTGCAAGAAGTTCTTTTACTTTGAGATCATCCGGACCAATGCCGTCTAAGGGGGAAATAACTCCGCCCAGAACGTGATACAAGCCCTTATACTGGTTGGTCTTCTCTAACGCCATCACGTCATTTGCTTCTTCGACCACACATATCATGGATCTGTCTCTTTTTTCATCTTTACATATCGAACAAGGATCCTCCTCGGTGATGTTAAAACAGACCGAACAATATCGCACCTTGCTTTTAACATCCAATATGGCTTGAGCCAAAGCTTCCGATTCTTCCCTTCTCTGTTTCAAGACAAAGAATGCCATCCTCTGGGCGGTTTTTTTGCCAATTCCCGGAAACTTGGAGAACTCTTCAACTAGTTTCTCTAATGAATCGACCATTACTATTATCCGAAATAGAAGATAAATTGCTTAGCTAAAGGTCTTCCTGACTCTTCTCTCAATCAACATCTATAAGTATCACCTTGATCGGGACACTTGGGAAGTGCCTGCGTAGCCTTTCTATATCCCATATCAATTGTTCTCCATAGGATACTCCAGTTGACATCTGATTCTTAAGGGCATAGCAAGGAACAATCTCCACCCCTACCTCGGCCTGACTCTCATTAAAAAAATATTGAAATTTTGCTAC
The DNA here is from genome assembly GCA_029933635.1 of Candidatus Zixiibacteriota bacterium. GTDB lineage: Bacteria > Zixibacteria > MSB-5A5 > MSB-5A5 > SM1-73 > SM23-73-3. The sequence goes on from JAOZNS010000001.1 coordinate 24,101, forward strand.
GTCATAAAACATAAATGCATATTTTCCAAATTGTACTTCAACTAATATCCTTTCTTTCACATAATCAATTTGTTTAAACACCCCTTTTATCTCAACTTTGTATTTTTCAGACTTCACCGAAATAGTATAAGGATCTTTTAATTCTTTATAACCTCTTTTTCGAAATTCTTCTTTGAATCTTCTGTTCAATTCTTTGGGGGAATAGAGTAATTGTCCTTTTTTGGTTTTTTCTTTGCTAACTTTTGTCTTACTTGGAACTTTCACAGAAGAGATGATGTTATTTATTTCGTTTTCGATATGAGGATATCTTACTCTCAAAATTTCTAAACCCCCTAAATGTGAATATTCATATACTTTTCTCATCAACTATCCTTTATATAACATCCCTTTACAAAAAGTGGAAGAGCGATTCTCTTTTTAGGTGGCTCATATATGGGTTTTCCCATAGGGCGAATTTTGAGTTTTCCTCTCGTAAGTTTGCAAATACGTTCTTCGGCAATTTTTACATATTCTCTCACAATTTCTGATCCAGCGGTTTTCCTTTTATGTAGAATCGCTGCGATAGCGGTGGAACCAACTCCCATAAATGGATCAATTACCCAATCCCCAGGATTTGTTAATGCTAATATCAATCGCTCAATAAGCTCAACGGGGAACTGGCAAGGATGGATAGTCTTTTCAGGATGATTACTTTTTACATTAGGAATTTCCCACACATCCGTTGGATTTTTACCCAGTGGATTACATGATAATTGACCCTTCTTAGGCCCTTTAAAGTATTTCTTCTGAGGATATTTAGGGGGAATCCTAACTGCATCTAAATTAAATATATAATCGTCCGTTTTTGTAAACCATAGAATCGTTTCATACCTTCCGGAAAAACGTTTAGTGCAGTGGAGTCCATGACCAAAATGCCAAATGATTCTATTGCGAAGTTTTAATCCGAGGGATCGAAATATCGGAAATAGAAGGATATCAAGTGGGATTATCTCTCCCTTATTAATATAGTTGCCAATTTGCCAGCATATGCTTCCGCAATTTGCTAGTACCCTGATACATTCAGCGATTACCTGTTTCTGCTGATCAAGGTATACTTCAAGCTTTAAACGTTTCTCATATGGCTTCCCAATATTGTAAGGTGGAGAGGTAACGATAAGATTCGCCATTTTCGATGGCAATTTTCGAAGAAGTTGTAAGCAATCCCCATGATATAAGATCACGTCGGAATCTAAGTCAAATGTTTTTGCTAATCTAATATCAAAAATCATTTTTACTGATTTAAAATTTGGCTAAGATTTATTAAACTAAGAAAATACTTGTTTCAATCTTTTTTCTTAGAAATTGAAATGCTAAGAATTTTATGATTTTCTTCAGAAGGGTTTTAAAACGGCAGTCCCGGTATCTTCAATCCTCCGGTAAGTTTTGCCATATCCTCCGCTTGCAGTTCCTGAGCCTTCTCCCTTGCCTGGTTTACCGCGGCTACGATTAGATCCTCCAGCATCTCCACATCATCCTTGTTGATCACCTCCGGATCGATTTTTACCTCTAAGATCTCCTGCTTTCCATTGGCAACCACCTTCACCATGCCTCCACCTGCTGTTCCCTCCACCGTCTTGTTTGCCAGCTCCTCTTGGATTTTCTCCATCTCCTGCTGTATCTTCTGCATCTGCTTCATTATGTTACCAAAACCTTTGGGCATCTTTTTCTCCTTTTATGCTAAGTGTGATAAGACCTCAAGTTTAATCATCAATTTTTTATTAAATGATCTCCCCTTCGAAGGTATCCATGATCCTTTTTACCAATGGATCTCTGGGTGAGTTACCTGGACCAGAAGCCGACCTCAAATCTGTTGAGTTTGTGGGAGAAGGTAGCTTTGTCCCGCCCAGCTCGAATTTTAGCTCAACCGGTTGATAAGAGACCTCCCTCCAGGCTTTTTGAATAAGGTTATAATTTTCCTTTCTTTCCACCAGTTTTTTGTGAAAACTGCTTCCGTTGTGAAACTGCACTGTAACAGTATCCCCCTCCATCATCACAACTTCGCCTTCTTTTAGAACACTCCACAGGGAGAGTTTGGTCTTTTTGATTTTTCCTAAAACCTCTTTCCAGCGTTTTTGCATCTCTTTTAATGAAAGTTTTGCAGCTTTGTCCGATGAGCCTTCTTCAACCTCTGAGGAAGCGGAATGGATCGTTTTTTTCCCCTCATCACTTGACGGTGGAAAGTGACCAGCTTCGCCCGATTCAGTAAAAGAAGTGTCCGATTTTGCCAATCCACCTGAGGCGACACAACCTGATTGTCTTTGGTCCAGAAGATTTAGCTTGCCCAGAACATCTATCAGACTGACCGAGGATTCCATCTTCAAAAGCTTCATCAAGGTCATCTCCAGAAGTATTCGGGGATCAGAGGTTCTCTTTAAATTTTGATTTAAGTCTGCCACGATTTTAATCATTCGAAGAAGATCACCTTCTAAAAAGGCTGTGGATTTCTGGTTATATTTTTGTATGTAATCGTCCGAGAGGTCAAATAGCGTGGTCGAATCACCAGCCACTTTGCTCATTAAAAGATTCCGCAGATGCTGAAGCAGGCTGTTTACAAACTCGGGCAAATCAATTCCAGAATCGATCAATTGATTCAGCACCGAGATCCCCTTGGCGGAGTCTTTTTCTGCAATCGCATCGGTTATCTCAAATAATCTCTGCAGATCCACCAGACCCAAAGTCTCACCGACCAGCTCCGAGGTGATTATCTTGTTCTGTCCGGATCGTTCTTCCACCCCGTAAGCTATAACCTGATCCAGAAGTGACAGAACGTCCCTCAAGCTTCCATCTGCTCTTCGAGCCAGGATATATGAAGCCTCCTTTTCTATCTGAATGTTTTCCTTTTCAGCAATATCCTGGATGGTTTTAACCAGATCGGTCAGGGGTATCCTTCGGAAGTCAAATCTCTGACATCTGGAAAGCACGGTTTGAGGGAGTTTATGCGGTTCCGTGGTGGCAAACATGAAGATGGCATGGGCTGGGGGCTCCTCCAAGGTCTTCAAAAGTGCATTGAAGGCAGAATCAGAGAGCATGTGCACCTCATCGATTATATAGACTTTGTATTTCTGCTGGGTAGGGACGTATCGGATGTTCTCCCTTAAAGCCCTTATATCATCCACGCTGTTGTTGGAAGCCCCATCTATCTCCACCACGTCCAGACTTCTTCCGATGGTGATCTCTTTACACGAGTCACACCTATTGCATGGCTGAGCGGAGGGTCCTTCCTTGCAATTTAAAGCCTTCGCCAAGATTCTTGCCACTGTGGTTTTGCCCGTTCCCCTGGGTCCGGCAAAAAGATAGGCATGGGAGATTCGATTGTTCTGGATGGCATGTTTTAAGGTGGTGATGACATGTGCCTGTCCTACCACCTCCTCAAAGGTCTGGGGTCTATATTTTCTTGCCATCACCAGATAAGTCATTTTTGCTTCCTCCAACTCAAGAACTGTGAACTGAAAACTGTTAATCGATCCCGCCCAAGGCGGGATTTCCCGTGCACCCACCCTCGATTCCTGCCCTTTGAGGGAGCCTGGGTAGCCGACTCCAACCAGGCTGCCCTGCGGCACACTCAAAACTTCGCCTACCGTTGCTACCTTCCGGTCCTGGCGGGGTTCGGCGAGCCTGAGTTGCGCAGGACCTGATCTTCAACGCCACACACCCAACCACCCATCAAAAGACAACAAAACCTCAGGTGGGAATTCGACCCCGGTATAGCGGATTCCGGGTTACAGGGCACCGCTAACTCCCCATCTAGCACGGGAAAGAAATTGCTCCGCAATTTTGTAACAGAAAACAGTTTACAGTTCACGGCAAAACCTATCTCATAGTCTTCACTAAAGCACCTATTGACCTATCCAGAACATTGCAAGCTTGATAAGTTTTCTTATATTCTTCCCTTGAGAGGGATCACGCCTCCAACGCAATCTCCAATATAGGAATACGCTCGTAAACTGATCCTCTGGCCCATCTCAAAAATTCTGAAACTCATTTTGAGTAAGCCCACTTTCTTCCGCGATATTTAAAGCCACCGAAGAAACTGCGCGTCTCAGTTGTGATGTCAATCCAAAAATCTCATCCTTGGAAAACTGCTTTGTTAGCTTATAAATAACTTTTGTAAACGCCAACGGATCTTTGTATACCTTCAAATTTTCGAAACTAAACACAACGATTTTTGCCGTCTTCTGTTTTCTGTAAACTGTAAGCCAGAAATTTGTCCACATGGACAAATTTCTGGAGCAGAGCGGATTCGAACCGCCGACCCCTACCTTGCGAAGGTAGTGCTCTCCCAGCTGAGCTACTGCCCCGGAAATTCGGTTCATGGCTCGTAGTAAGAACCGAAAAACAAAATCATTATAAGGATTTTAGTAATGAAAGCAAGAGTTTTTTATTTTCTATTTCTGGCCCCTAACGTAACCCAAAAACGTGGAGGCAAACCTTCAGGTTCGCCCTAATGTGGGCGGAGCTGAAGCTTTTCCCTACCTTTTATGACTAATGATCTTCCCCCACACCTTGGTTGCCTTTTCTCTCAGCTCGGCTAATCCTTTATCATTCTTAATGGTATAGTCAGCCAGTCTCCTTTTTGCCACCTCGGGAAGCTGGGCTTTAATTCTATCCTGAGCCTCTTTTCGGGAATATCCTTTTTGCTTTTGCAATCTTTTGATTCTGTCTTCTCTTTTGGATTCAACCAAGATAAGATAATCCAATTGGTGTTGCAATCCCCATTCTACTATCAAAGCCGCATCGATCACCACCACCTTGGTATCTTTTTTCTTCAGATTTTTGATTCTTTTTCCCAGCTCCTCCAAAAGAAAGGGATGAACGATCCGATTAAGTTTATCTTTGGCTTCTTTTGAGGCAAAGGCGACCTTTCCCAATTTGCGCCGATTGAGCCTTCCTCTTCCGTCCAAGATATTTCGACCGAATGAACGAACCAACTGCTTGATGACTTTTTTGTTCTTTTCCACCACCTCTTTGCCGATCTTATCGCCCGAAAGGATGGTGGCCCCCTTCTTTTGAAAGACCTTACACACCTCTGTCTTTCCACAGGCTATGCCTCCGGTTACACCAATGAGGATCATAATTTTAAAATTGCCAATTTACCTCTACCCCTATCTCCCCCTCTCCATCTCATGGAAAGAGGAATACAAAGGGGAAGGCTTCTACTTTGCCTCCAGCCAGTTTTCTCCCACATTTATATCCACTTTGATGGGCACCTTCAACTGGATGGTATTCTCCATCTTATCCTTGACCATCTCTTTGACGAAATCCAGCTCATCCTTATGAACCTCAAAAACCAGCTCATCATGCACCTGAAGGATCATCTTCGATCTTTTATTTTTTAAATGTTTTGCAATGTCGATCATCACCACTTTTATCAGATCAGCCGCAGATCCCTGAATGGGCGTATTTATAGCGGTTCTTTCTGCAAATTCTCTTTTTTGCCGATTGGAGCTGTTAATCTCAGGGATGTATCTTCTTCTCCCAAGAAGGGTGGTGACGAAGCCTTGCTTTTGGGCCAGCTGGATCATCTGTTCGATATACTCCTTCACCTTGGGGTATCTTTTGAAGTATACGTCGATAAACATGGCCGCCTCCTGAGGGGTCATGTTGGTCTGTTGCGAAAGTCCATAAGCACTCACCCCATAGATGATAGAAAAATTGGTGGTCTTGGCAATGTCCCTCTGTTCTGGAGTCACTTGATCTATGCGCACGCCAAACACCTCACTGGCGGTGCGATTATGAATATCCTCACCCCTTCTGAATGAGTTTATCAGAGTGTGATCGCCGGAGAAATGCGCTAAGATTCTCAACTCCACCTGAGAATAATCGGCGGAAAGCATCAAAAAATTCTTATCCCTGGGTATGAAGGCTTTCCTGATCTGCTTGCCCAGATCGGTTCTTATGGGGATGTTCTGCAGATTGGGGTCAGAGGAGGAGAGCCTTCCGGTGGCGGTCACGGTTTGATTGAAGGAGGTGTGAATTCTTCCGGTCCTTCGGTTTACCAGCTTGGGAAGGGCATCGATATAGGTTGACTTCAATTTGGAGAGCTGGCGATACTCCAGAAGGAGTTGGGGCAAAGGGTGTTGTTTAGCTAAAGTCTCCAGCACGCCTATGTCGGTGGACAGTCCGGTCTTCTTGGCAGTCTTTCGCACGGATGGAAGTTTTAAATCCTCAAACAAAACTTGGCTTAATTGCTGGGGAGAGTTGATATTGAATTTCCTTCCTGCCAGATCATAAATGTGTAAGGTCAAATCCCTTAGTTGTTTTTCCACCTGTTTTGATAACGTCTTTAGATGAGCCCTATCGATGGATACGCCGGTCATCTCCATCTCCGCCAGCACCTCTATCAAGGGAAGTTCCACCTCAAAGAACAATTTCTCCAAGGAGAGGAGGCTAAGCTTGGAACCGAAAATTTCTTTCAAGCGAATGGTGAAGTCAACATCCTCGCAGGAATAGTTACAGGCGTCATTCAACGGAACTTCTGCAAAGCTTTTCTGTTTTTTGCCACTGCCAATCAGATCCGAGATGGGAATCATCTTGTGATCCAGATGCTCCAAGGCTAAATAAGTAAGATTGTGCTGTCTGAATGAGGGGTTCAAAAGATAGGATGCTACCATGGTATCAAAATATATCCCTTTAAGATTGATGTCATAGCGTCTGAGAACCTCAAGGTCATATTTCAGATTATGCCCCACCTTTTTTATGCACTCATCTTCCAATAAATCTTTGAGCCTCTCTGTCACCAGAGTCAGGTCCAGATTCTTCTTTAAATCAACATGACCAACCGGAATATAGTAAGCCTCCTTTTCTTTGCAGGAAAAGGATATTCCCACAAGTTCCGCATCCATGGGATTCACATCGGTGGTCTCCGTATCCAGAGCAAACTCGCCAGCCTTCCTTAGCTTGTCGATCAATTCTGTCAGCTCCCCTTCAGATCTTATGATCCCGTAGTTTACCTTATCCGACTTCTGAAGCGAGCTGATCTCCTGTAAGAACTTGGTGAACTCCAGCTCCTTGAAAAGCTCCTTCAGTCGAGGCAGATCAAAATCTTTTCTTTGCAGATCGGAAAGTTTAAATTCAAAGGGGACATTGGTATCTATGGTGACCAACCTCTTGGATAGACGAGCCAGATCTGCATGCTCCTTTAAGCCTTTCTGAACGTTTTTCCTCCTCACCTTATCTGCATTCCTCAAAACGTTTTCCAGACTTCCAAATTTTTTAATCAACTCCAAAGCAGTTTTCTCGCCTATGCCGGGGATGCCGGGCACGTTATCCGATGGATCTCCCATCAAGGCTAAAAGCTCGACTACCTTCTTTGGGGGCACCCCTAATTTCTCTTCCACCCCCTTTATATCCAAGACTTCAGACTCCTCTCCCCCTCTTCTGGGATTGAGCACCTTAACGTTCTCATTCACCAGTTGTAAAAAGTCCTTGTCGCCGGTAACCAAAACCACCTCCAAGCCATCCTTTTTGGCTTTCCGGGCTAAAGTTCCCATAAGGTCGTCCGCCTCGAAACCTTCCACCTCCAGGATGGGCAGATTCATGCCTTCTGCCACCTCCCTTATACGGGGAAGCTGATCCGACATCTCCTGTGGCATCTTGGCCCGGGTGGATTTATATTCTTTGAATATTTCGTGGCGGAAGGTGGGCGCCTTGGTATCAAAGACCACGGCAATATAATCAGGCTCCTCTTCCCTTAATATCTTTAGAATGGAGTTGGTGAAACCGAAAACGGCTGAGGTGTTTTCACCCTTGGAGTTGATCAATGGATTGCGGATGAACGCAAAATAAGACCTGTAGGCCAGAGCAGACCCATCTATCAGAAACAGACGTTTTCTTTTAGGCATGATCCATCTTCTTTGAATGCAGTTTTAGATTGCAATCCAAAATATCCACTTTCGAAAATACCAACATTTCCCTTCATCGTCAACAAAATTTACGTGAAAACGCACAAGGAGGTAAAAGACAGTCGCAGGCTTTAGCCTCCCTGGTAGGTGAAAGAATGGAGATATTTAGCCTTTTTCAGAGATGGTTGCCTGATCCATCGACAAAATTGGGCTCGACGAATCGGATAAATAGAAATGCAGGTCGAATGGTTTGATCAAAGAGGTCTATCCTCGATACAACCCTTCCTTTTTGATATATCCCTCCACCTTTTCCGGAACCAGATATTTAATGGAACGTCCCCTTTTTACCCTTTCCCTTATCTGGCTGGAGGATACATCCACCCCGGTTATCTCTACAATGATGCTTTTTTTTGCAAAGCGGTTTTGGGGATCAAATTCATCGAAGCCAGGCCTTTTAGCGATGATCACCTTGGCTAATTTGTAGATTTCTTCCGGATCCTTCCATGTATGTATTTCATCTAACACATCCGATCCGGTTAAAAAATAAATCTGCGATTTCGGATACAACTCATTTAACTGTCTTAAGGTCTCCACCGTATAGGAAAATCCCTTTCTTTTTAGCTCAATATCTGAGATCGAGAAGGAAGGGTTGCCCTCTAAGGCCAGCTGGGTCATGCGGAACCTGTCTTTGGCTGGAGAAAGCTTTCGACCGGGCTTGTGAGGTGGGCGGAAACATGGGATGAAGATAACCCGGTTCAATTTTAGTTTCTCCTTCACCTGCTCCGCCAGAACCAGATGCCCTAAATGAATCGGATCAAATGTGCCCCCTAAAATGCCTATCCTTTCTTTTCGACTCAATGGAAGTTTTTTCCCTTCAGGAAAGTTTATCTTTACAAGGTCAAAAATTCCTTTTGTTCTTACTGGCTATGGGCCTAATTTTTCCTCCAACTTCTCCAATCTCTTCCTCGCCTTCTTGGCTAATTTGTGCTCTGGAAAGTTTTCCAAAAACTTCTGATATTCCTCCTTGGCTTTATCATATTTTTTCTGCTTATAAAAAACCTCCCCCATCTGGAATTGAGCCAGACCAGCCCATTGGGTATCATGATACTCGTTTAAAACCTGCCTCAGATATATCAAAGCCGACTGGTAATGTCCCATCTTATAATACAGATGCCCGGTCTTATAAGCCTTCTTAGCCAGCTTGTCCCTGCAGTTATTCAAAAGCTCCCCAGCCTCCTCCCTTCGGTCGCTTTCCGGATAATCGTCTAAGAAGTTTTTCAGCTCATCCAATGCCTTCTGGGTATGTTTTGGATCCAGCTCAGCTTTGGGCGACATCTTAAAATCACATTTTGCCACCATAAAGGCAGCATCATCGGCGAGCTGGCTGGTGGGGTAGGAGGAGAGAAGCTTGGTGAACTCCATTATGGCTGACGGATACTCCTTCTGATTGAAATAGGCCATTCCCAGAAGATACTGGGCTGAGTCGATGAAGTTTGTTCCGGGGTAATTGAAGATTAGCTTCTGAAGCTCCATCACCGCATCATCCCAATGCTTTTTCTCAAATTCCCTTTTAGCCAGGGCATATTGCTCTTCAGCATCCAAAGCCATCTGGGGAGCCTTGGGTCCACAACCAAAGCCTATCAAAAACATACAAGCCAAGCAGAAATAAACCAGAATGGTTGATCTCGTTTTCATGTTTTTCATCCGATCAAGAATTTTCTTTTACCGGTTGGCAAAGAAAAGGTAAACAAGCCCTCCTACCACCGCAATCACCAAGGCTGGTTCTATGAACCGGCCATATGAATCCTCCGGCAGAGAAGGGCTCAAGAAGGGATAGGATTGGTTGTTTAGGGATTTAATCATTTTCATCTTTATTAGGTCTGAGTTGCTCTGTTTTTCTCTTCTGGTCCACAGCACCTTACCGGTGGCGTTGTCCTCCAGCCTAAAGGACAAATTGAGCCCGGCATATCTGACCACCATCCTTTCTCCCAAAAACCCTTTTCTTTTGATCCTGGGGTAATCCATGCGCATTTTAATGATACGATAAAACAGAGACCAGGATTCCTCCCAATTGTCGGGCAACTTCTCCGAATGTAAAGCCACCTGGTAATTTAGAGACCGAAGATGCCGAATGAGCTCCCCCTCAAGAAGCCAGTTGGCGGGATGTTCCTTTTCTGCCTTCAAGAAAAGAAGCTTGGAGGTGGTTTTGGGAAAATCTACGAAAGCCCGCCTAAGAAGCGATCTGGTGGACTCTCGCAAAAACTCCTCGTTGGAGGGTGGATTTTCCTGAAGCGGATTTTCATCTTTGGCAAGACAATTAAGGGAATCCATCGATATAAGTTGAGCCAGAAGCCAGACAAGCACAATTCTTGTCAGCCGAGATCCCTTCACTCTAAAAGAAAAAGGAGTTTTAACCTTTGGACTGCTCATATTTTTCTTTCAACTCCTTATATTTTTTAAGCACCTTGGACAGATAATAAGTGGGGAGCCTTTGACCTTGCTTCAATCGCAGTTTCAAAGCATTCTCCCCCAGATTGTATGCAATTATAGCCTTTTTCACATCCTTGAATTTCAGGATCAGCTCGAAAAGATACAAAGTTCCCAGCCGAACGTTAAAGGATGGTTCAAAAAGTGAAAGCTCACCCCCCCAGTGTATCCCCCTTCTTTGAGAGAGGGCATGTCCCACCGACGGTTTCACCTGCATCAACCCTAAAGCTCCCATCTCGGAGATCTGCCCCTTTCGGAAGGAGCTTTCGGTCAAAATCAAAGCCAAGATCAGCAAAGGATCATAACCATACCTTTTGCTTTCATCGTAGACGACCTTGGTTAGCTGGGCGACCTCATGGTTCTTGAATCCCACTTGAAAATCTTCTATGATGTTCAATATCTTCAGCTTCTCCTCCAGCTCATTTATCTTCAGTTGTTGCTCCCTCAAGATACCCTGAAGCTGGTATCTCTCATGAATAAGATAGACGATGCAAACAGTCTGCCCTATGTAAAGTAGAACCAAAAGGACGCTTACCAATTTGGAGACCAAAATCCCGCTTTTTCTGATAACCTTCACTCCCACTGTCATATCAACTCCTTTTTATAATCATCCTTTTCTGCCACAGAGAGATTCCTCTCTGGCGGAAAAAGCACCTCGGAGTCGAAAGAAAAATCAAAGAGGGCCGAAGCCAAGTTGGCTTTTAGCCATTCCGAGTACTCATCTTCTCGTTCTATTACTCGCTGATAGAATGGTAAGGCATGAGGAAATCTTTTTCTCAAAAGCGAATTGATCCTTCTCTGTTTATCCTTAAGGTAGTTCATCCGGTCCAGATATATCTTCCTTATTCCTATCCCCTTCAACCTTTCAAAAACCGACTTCAGACACTCTATATTATCGGAGAAGAAGGGCAAAATCGGTCCAAAGAAGACGAAGGTGGGAATGCCTTCATCTCTCAGCCTTTTTAATCCTTCCAAGCGTCTTTTTAAACTGGATGCTCCCGGCTCAAATATTTTCTCCACCTCTGAATCGGCACAGGTTATGGTGAAGCCAACCTCCTTTTCTTTTATCCTCCTTAAGATGTCTAAGTCTCTCAGGATCAAATCGGATTTGGTCTGGATGAAGATGGGAAAATCAAAATCGGCTAAGATCCTTAAACACTCTCGGGTAAGACGATATTTCTTCTCCAGGGGCTGATAAGCATCGGTAACCGTGCCGATCATCACCGTGCCAGGCTTGACCTTTTTGATTTGCTCTTTCAGTCGATCTGCTATATTTACTTTAACGTCTACGAATTTACCCCATTTTTCGTTATGATTGGTATATTTCTTCATAAACTCAGCATAACAGTATACGCATCCATGCTGACATCCAATATAAGGATTAAGGGCATAATCCACCCCGCAAATTCCCGATTTGACCAAAGCATTCTTGCATTCTTTTTCTGATATCTTAATTTGGTTCATATTCTGGGTGGTTGGGAAATTTGTAGGTCAAGCATGTCCGCAGGACTGCTTGACATTGATATGAATTTTAAAATGTCAACCACTACAGTTTTAAATCGTCAACCACCCTCGCCTATGGCGAGGGATGGTTGATCCATAGCTTTTCAGATCTTTTCACCTATCAGATCGTAATCAGAATAATCCACAATTTTTACTTTTACAAATTCGCCTATCTTTAGATGGGCCCCCTTTACCAAAATCACCCCATCCACCTCTGGCGCCTCGGATTGGCTTCTGCCGAGAAAGTAACCATTGCCCTCTTCAGATCTGGCATCGATTAAAACGGTGAAAGTTTTTCCAATCATTGTTTGGTTTTTCTCCAAAACGATTCTCTGCTGGGTAAACATCAACTGATCCATCCTTTCCTGTTTAACTCTGGATGAAACCTGTCCTTTAAATCGGTATGCCTCTGTTCCCTCTTCCCTTGAGTAAGGGAAAGCGCCCAACTTGTCGAACCTTACATCCTCCACAAATTTGAGCAATTCCTTAAAGTATTCCTTTTTCTCTCCGGGAAAGCCCACTATAAATGAGGTTCTCAAAGTCAAATCAGGAATTCTTTTTCTTAATTTGAAGATAAGTCGTTCCACTTCCTTTCCGGTCACCTTGCGATTCATCCGGCTCAAAATCTGATCCGAGATATGTTGAAGAGGCAGATCCACGTATTTGCACACTTTTGGATTTGAAGCAATCTGTTCGATCAACTCATCTGAAAAATGGGCTGGATGGGTGTAAAGCAGACGAATCCACTTAAGTTTTGAGATCTGTGCTAAATGAAAGAGTAGGTGAGGAAGCCTTTTTTCACCGTAAAGATCGACTCCATACATGGTGGTATCCTGGGCCACCAGGTTGATTTCTTTCACCCCTTTTTCAGCCAGCCAGCTGGCTTCCTCTAAAATATCTTCCATCCTTTTGCTTCTGAATCGTCCTCTTATCAGCGGTATGGCACAATAACTGCAGTGGTTATCACACCCATCCGCAATTTTTATATAAGCATAGGGTCTGCTCTGAGCCCCTCTTTTTATTTTCTTCAATCCATTTTCTTCCCCCGGTTGACAGACTTTTAAAATTCTTTTTCCTTTCAAGACAGAGTGACATATCAGATCCACCTTATCGATTTGGCCAAGTCCCAAAAAAGCATCCACCTCTGGTAGCTTGCTCCACAGCTCCTCAGGATAGCGCTGAACCAAACACCCGCACACCACGATTTTTTTCGTTGGATCGTTATTTTTTAAGCTTATTAGATCGAATATCTTTTCGATCGATTCCTCCTTGGCTGGTTGAATGAATCCGCAGGTGTTAAGGACAAGAATATCGGCTGAGTTTCGATCTTCAACGATCTTAAAGCCTCTTTGGGAGAGAAGATCCTCGATCCTCTCCCCGTCCACCTCATTTTTAGGACAGCCCAGGCTTTCAATGTAGACTCGATATGACATAAATTCTTAAGTTGTTCAAAGTTGTTACGGGAATATATCAGAACTGTAATTTCAACTGAGGATTCTCTTTTTTTATTATAGCCGCCACCGACTTCACAAGTTTCTCTGCATATCTTATGGCGTTTTTTGCTTCAGTTCTGGAAACGGTAGGCGTTAGTTCATAAATTAATACATTTCGTTTTTTCCTCATAATGTCAAAATGCTTAGTCAAATTTTTGTAGCGTGCACCCATTATAAATGAAACAAACTCAACCACCGTTTTGTGTTGGAATCCATCTGCGGGGCGAAATCCTTTCATTTGCAAAAGAGCCCTTCCCACACGCAACATGGCTGTATATGCCACTGAATAAGCCACTCCCTCATCGATATTCAAATTTTCCCTCGCTACATCTATTTCTTTTTGAGCACGAAGTATGAGTCCGGTTATCGCATCAAAATCACATCTCTGGGGTTTAAGGCGACCATCTCTTGAATATCGTTT
>JAOZNS010000257.1:0-1939 GCA_029933635.1 Candidatus Zixiibacteriota bacterium
AAAATCCTTAAAAGGGGAGGTTTGTTATGAGACGCTTGCTTTTTGGTATCTTGTTGGTTGCTACCGGTCTGGTGGGTTACCGGCTGATTTTGGCCGATAAGTTCCAGGATGGCGAACTGGTCTATGATGAGGGGGAGAGGGTTGAATCCTGGGATGAGGGTTACAGTTGGAACCACGATCCTTCTCCTTCCGACACGCTCCCTCTCCTGTATCCTCAACCTCAATCCTCGGAGAATCTGGACTATGCAAACTCCTTCCCCATCAACCCAGACACCAAGATCGTCATCAGGGATAACCCTTCCAGCCTGGATTCTGTAGCTGCTCTGCTCTTGCAGGAGGAGGTAGAGAAGAACTATGGCTTTACCCTGGAGATTGTGGAGCAGAGTGAGTTCTCTGGCACCCACAATGGCATAGTTATGGGGGAGAGGGCCAATCATCCCCTCCTGGATCAGCTCTGTCTTAATCGAGGGATCACCGGCCCGGAGAGGTCTGAGGGTTATGTTCTGGACTCAGACAGCCTCTTTCTGGTCGTTGCCGGGTTTGACCAACGGGGAACCTATTATGGTGCTCAAACCGCCCGTCAATTGGTCGCCCAGAACCGAGGAGGAGCAATTATTGGTGGCCGGGTTGCCGATTATCCCAATATGGCCTATCGGGGTGTTTATGTTGGTGGGGCCTGCCTCTATACTGACTGTTCTGACTGGGAGCTGATAAAAAAGAGGCTGAAATATCTCGGGGCACTAAAGCTGAACAAGATCCTGATTGAGTCCTCTTACTATTTTAAGCTGAGCAATCTCCCTAAGAGGACTCAACTGGAGAGGCTCTTTAATTACTGTCGCAGGTATCACTTGGAACCCATCGCTCTGATGCAGACGATGGGGCATGGGGCAAATGTCCTCAACCAGGACCCCAACTGTGCTGAGGGGAGGTGGACGCAGAACGAGCTCTTCGTCTTTCTGGGCTCCACTGCTGTGCCGGGGAACTCCCTGCCCCAGGTAGATACGCTGCTTTTGGACCCAGGCTTAGACTCCACCTCTGGCGATGATTTCCTCTACTGGGAGCAGACAGATGTTGGCCAGACGGTATTTGCTGAAAGGGATGACTACTGGTCAGGGGTTAGCTGTGCCCGCATAGAGAGGCTCTTCTTCGGCACCAGTGAGCTATGGCAGGATGTGGGGTGCGAGCCGAACACCGTTTACATCCTGTCCGCATACTTTAAGCTGGAGGATGTTCTTGGGCAGGGGGCAAGGTTGGAGGTATATGGGGAGGATGAGCCGGGTTCCTTCAGCCTGATCAAGGGAAGTCAGATGTTTCAAGGAAGCCAGGGATGGAGGCCTGTCTATCTGGTCTTCAACTCCGGTGATTACACCACTCTGAGGATTAAGGGGGGATTGGTGGAGGCTATGGGCACCCTCTGGTGGGATGGAAGATTAAGGGTTCAGGTGAGAAACCCTGGTTTTGAGGATGAATTTGATGGTTGGACCAGGGATGACCCAGCATATATCACCCTTTCCACCAGTGCCCATTCCGGCCAGTACAGTTGTAGGATTTACAATGATGCCTCTCATAGCCAGATGCGGGCATATCAGACCGTTGACTGTAAGCCGCATTCGGTTTATAGGTTGGAAGCCTGGCTAAAGACTGAGGATATCACTGGTTCAAGCTATTGGGGCGCCTATATCGAGGCCTATGAGGTTAAACCAGATGGCCACTTAGGCATTCTCTTGGGAGGCACAAAACCTGTCAATGGAACTACGGGTTGGGCGAATTATTCCACCAATATCACCACCAATAAATACAGAAGGGTTAGAATCTACATTCGCATTCAGCATAGCACAGGGAGTGCCTACTTTGACGATATCGCCCTCAACCCAGCGGTCAGGGATCTGCGCAATGTGATCGGTGGGGCCTCCTCGATTGTGGTCACCGATGAGACGGG
>JAOZNS010000257.1:2039-3440 GCA_029933635.1 Candidatus Zixiibacteriota bacterium
ACACCGATGTAATCCACATCGGCCACGACGAGATCGGGCAGATGAACTCGGATTCCCGTTGTATCAAGCGGCACCTCTCTGATGCCCAGCTTCTGGCCGGGGAGATCGATTCAGTTTATGATTATGCTGGGAGCCTGGGGAAGGGAGTGGATATGTGGGCTGATATGCTCAACCCCTATCACAACGGGCTCCGTTACTATAACACGGACTCCACACTCTTGGCCGCTGATGTGATAGAGCCTGCCACCCAATATGTCTGGTATTACGGGAGGACGAGGGATTTCGTCCACCAGGATTCAAGTCTCGCCTATCTTGGGAGCCGCGGGTTGAATACTGTGGGAGCAGGGGCCTACTATCCAGAGTGCTGTTTCAACTGGGCTCAGGCCATAAAGGATGAGAATTCCACCCTGGGTAAATGTCTTGGTTTTGTTTATACACCTTGGGCACCAACCTTCGATGACGAGAGATGGCTGGGACTTCCTACGGCCGGGGAGTTTAACTGGTCCTGGGACAGGCCATCTTTGCTGGATTCCCTTCCCTATGACCCTTTTACCCTGCATCAGAACTTAGGGGATATATTTAGTCCCATCCCCGGTGGATTCCTCGCTTATCCTGTGGGGGACTCCCTGGCAGTGGAGCTAAATTGGCAGGGGGTTTCAGCCAGCGATCTTGATCCAGTAGAGAGCTATTCGCTTTACAGGCGAAAAGGGGATGAGGTGCTCTGTTTGACCTCTACCAATCAAACACATTTTACAGATGCAGCCGTAGAGGAAGGTGAGGAATACACCTATTGGGTTACTTCTAAAGATACCCTGGGAAACCTCAGTCCTTACTCCCAGATGATTACAGTCATCCCGGATACAACCTCTCCCAGGGTTTTCCTTCTATCTCCTAATGGAGGCGAAAATTGGGCCAGAGGTTCGCAAGTGACCATAACTTGGCGGACAGAGGACAATGTGGGGGTGACCTCCATTGACCTGGAGTATTCCTTGGATAATGGTGAGCAGTGGTATCCCATCGTTCAGGGCACGGAGAACGATTCCGCCTATACCTGGCAGTTACCGGATACCTTCTCCACCAGTTGTAAGGTGAGAATAAAGGGAAAGGATAGGGTGGGTAAATCCTCCTTTGATGTAAGCGACTCCTCCTTTACCATCTCTTTCTGTGGCCATATCGCCAGGAACACCACCTGGTCTGATCTTGTCCCCATTGGTGGAGATCTCTGGGTGGAGAGTGGGAAAACCTTGACCATACAGCCTGGAGCCCAATTAGTGTTTGCGGCCCATACCGATGTTGAAGTGGCTGGGGTGGATACCACCAGGTGTGAGCTCATAGTTGAGGGGAGTTTATCGGTGCAGGGGACGAAGTCCCAGCCGGTGAGCTTTAGCTCCTTCTCCTCAA
>JAOZNS010000258.1 GCA_029933635.1 Candidatus Zixiibacteriota bacterium
ATTCAAAGGGATCTGGAGGAGTTTGAGGAATGGTTGGAGGGTGTGTGGGGAAGATGGGTAGAGTTTTCCGGCACCGTCCACTCGGTTAAACCCCATTTCAAAAAAATCAAATTTGGGTCGAAGGAAACATTAAGTTTCCCTGGTTTTTTGATAGGTTTTAAACAGGGATATATAGATAGAACCTTTTTCAGGGACAACCTGTTCATAACCATAAGCAGAAAAACTCAGCAAAACTTAAAATTTGCGCGTGGGGATGAAGTTGAATTGAAAGCCCGCCTGAGGACCGACAGAGGAAGGATAGTTCTGGAGAAAATTCGAAATGTGGAGTTTCTGCATAAAGAGGAGGAAACCTCTTGGAGTTTAAGTCAGGCTCTGGTGGCAAAAAATACCGGAAAGGAATTTGACTGCCAGCCAGAGAAATGCATGATCTGCGAAAATGGCTGCCTTCTGGATATCGTGGAAAAGCAGGAGAGAGGCTCTAACTCCGTCATCCGAAGGCATCTTTTCTGTTTGATGGGAGTGGAGAATCCCCAGGAGTGCGTGTATCATCTGGTTAAGAAATTGAAGACCAGAGGCAACTGAAAAAGGTGAATGAAGGATAGGTCAAAAAGAGATGTTTGATCAGGTGATTTTTTTGAATTTGCAGAAATTCATCTTGAGTTCAAAATGGCAGGTTATCTCCCTCCGGAATTGATCGATCAGATCCGTGATTCCAACGATATCGTGGATCTGATCTCAGAATATGTCCCCCTGAAGAAAAGGGGAAAAAACTTTGTGGGTTTATGTCCCTTTCATTCGGAGAAGGATCCCTCGTTTAACGTAAGCCCGGATAAACAGACGTTTTATTGTTTCGGCTGCGGCGAAGGAGGAAACGTTTTTAGCTTCTTGATGAAGCATGAGAAGCTAAGCTTCCCCGAGGCAGTTAAGCTCTTAGCGAAAAGGGCAAACATCCCTTTGCCCAAGGAAAGCTTCGATAAAAAAAGAGAAGAACAACTGGATAAACTATATTACGCCAACCAGGTGGCAAACCAGTATTTTCTTAAAAATCTTTATCGTGAAGTTCCAGGGGCAAAAGCAAGGCGATACCTGAAAAGAAGGGGATTTGATGCAGAGACACTAAAACTTTTCTCCATAGGTTATGCCCCTCCAGAATGGGAAGGATTGATAAATCATGCTCGAATGAAGGGAATAGAGCCGAAGATTTTGAGCCAAGCAGGATTGACTGTCCCCCGGACCGAAGCCTCTGGCTTTTATGATCGATTCAGGGATAGAATCACCTTTCCCATCTTTAATCTTTCCGGAAAGATCGTCGGCTTTGGGGGAAGGGTCTTAAATGACAAAGACGAGCCCAAATATCTGAACTCTCCTGAGACTCCGATTTATCAGAAGGGAAAGCTTCTTTACGGTTTAAATTTATCCAAGGACGAGGTCAGAAAAAAACGGAGCGCGATCCTGGTAGAGGGCTATATCGACCTTATCAGTTTATATCAAGCTGGAATAAGAAACGTGGTCGCCTCTTCCGGAACTGCCTTTACGCAGAGCCAAGCCAGACTCTTATCCCGATACGCTGAAAAGATCTTCCTTTTCTTTGACGCAGACTCGGCTGGACAATCTGCCACCTTTCGCAGTGTGGATCTGCTTTTCAGTGAGGGCTTAGAGGTATTGGTGGTAAGTTTAGAACAAGGTGGCGATCCTGATTCATTTGTCCGAGAGTCTGGGCCTGAGGCGGTAAGGGAGAGGATCAAAAATGCCAAGCCCTACATAGATTTCCGATATGAATCTTTGGAGCAGGATTTTGGACAGCTTTCCATAACAGAGCAGGAGATGGTCCTCTCTGATCTGGCTGAGACTGCAGGAAAAATCACCGAGGAGATCAGAAAAAGCCTTTTTATCAAGAAAATTGCCCAGAGGTTTAAAGTCGATGAAGGAATCATTTTTAAACTGGTGAGCAAAACAAGCAAAAAAATATCCGGTGGGGTGAAGACTATTCCGCCACCCATCACATCGAGCGGAGAGGAAAAAGTTGAAAGGGGAATTTTAAGAATCCTGATGGAAGACGGGAGGCTGGTGAAGAAGATCGCTGGGGGATTGAGCACGGAAGACTTCTCCACCGCTGAACATAGGGAAATCTTTCAACTCATTCTGGCTGGAGGGAGGGTTTCTCCCGCCAACCTGTTAAATCGAACGGATAACGAAAAAACTAAGGAGCTAATCGTCCAGATAGCCAATATCGATTTAGGTTCAGCAGAGCTTTTTGCCCAGTTGAAGGATCATCTGGCAGCTTTACACAGGCTGAAGAAGAACAGAAGGATGAAGGAGCTGAAGGAGGAAATTCAAAGGTCTTTGCAAATTGGGGATCGAGAAACTGCGGATCGATTAACTAAGGAGTTTGAAAAGCTAAAAAAAGCATAAAAAACCTCACTTCAAGCCTTTAAATCGGTTAAACGTTTTGATTGTTCCCATAAAGAGTCCAAAAGGGAAAGCCCCGCTTTTTTAAGAGGTATCTTCTTTCGTTTTAACTCTTTCTCTATATAATTGAATCTTTTCACAAACTTATCTATGGTCCTTCTTAAGGCAAACTCGGGGTTGATATTCAGATGTCGGCAAAGATTTACCCAGGAGAAAAGGATATCTCCCATCTCCCCTTCGATTTTTGCCGGTTTTGATCTCCCTTTTTTCATCTTCGTTTTTTCTGACCGAAGGGCTTTCTTAAGCTCATCTATTTCCTCTTCGATCTTTGAGAAAACCTCCTCTGGACCCTTCCAGTCGAAGTCAAACCTTGCTACCTTCTCTTGAACTCGATAGGCTTTAAGCAAAGCTGGCAGATGACGGGGAATGCCGGATAGGACCGATTTATTTTTCTCCCTCACGGTGCTGAGCTTTATGTGTTCCCAATTTTTCAATACATCCTTTTTTGAGGTAACCTTTCTCTTACCGAACACGTGAGGATGCCTGGCTTTAAGTTTATCACATAGGTGGCGGATGACCTCATATATGTCAAATCTCCCTTCCTCTTCAGCTATCTGAGCATGAAAGACTATCTGCAAAAGCAGATCGCCTAATTCCTCCTTGAACCTTTCGTCATCCTCCAGCTCTATGGTGTCTATTACTTCATAAGCCTCCTCGATCAAATAAGGGAGAAGAGACTGGTGAGTCTGCTCCCTATCCCAGGGACATCCGTCATCTGACCTGAGCTTGCGCATCAAGTTTAAAAGTGCTGGAAAATTATCCTTTTTCTTCTTCATGATCCTTCAAGCCAACCCTCCAATCTAACAGCAATTCTTCCTAATATAAGTCTCTCACCAGGCAATCCAAAAGTTTTTTAAAGAAGCTTAGGGAAAAGGAGGGGAGATGGTATCCCCCATTTGAGTTAACTGAGCTGTTGGTTTATGGAAGGAATGGAAGAAAGGAGGGGCA
>JAOZNS010000259.1 GCA_029933635.1 Candidatus Zixiibacteriota bacterium
TTAAACCTTTAGCTTTTTATTATAAGTCATGGGTTAATGGGACAAGAAACCGTTTTTCTAACACGGAACAGCAACTGTTCAAATCTTTTTAGACAAGGATTTACAAGATAAACAGGATATAAATAATCCTGTTTATCCTGTCAAAAAATATAAAGCCCTTAATATGAACATATCGCGCGCATCATCACTTTGTTTATTAGACACCTTTTTGACCATAGTCCCAAAATGATGAGAAAACCCTTTCTTATTTTTCATAAGTTTTCCAACACTAGATTTCTAAAGCTTGATCTTGTCCTCCAAACAGGCCTCAACCAACTTCTCCAAAGCCCACTGATACCTCTGGGGGAGTTTCCTGTTCATCTTGAAACACTGCTCTTTGGCAAGATCGGGATTTGTTTTAGCTACGGTAAAGATACCTTTCAGATACTCTTTTATCTTCATTTCAACCTTAACAATCAATTCTTTTCGGTCACCAGCAATGACCTCGGCAGCAGAGCGGAGCGCCCAGTTGTGTTTACAGAGAGTTACAAAACAAATGCCCTTGAACCACTGGGTATGGTATCTCTATCTCTTTTTAGCTCCCTGGCTGTTTCCAGAATATTAAAACTATGCTTCCTGAGAGCAGGCAGGAGAGTATCTTCGGAGCCTATCCTTTTAGCAGCAGGACTATCTCGTTGAGAGAAATCTTGTAGTTCATCGGGTAGGTGTTTAACCCTCAAGATATCAGCTCCCTCCAACCTTGCCTTTGTAGCCGCGAATTTGATTGTGTTTTCCAAGCCTCTGATGTTATCGTGCCAGGGATAACTCTGCAGGATATTCATCACCTTTATTGAAATCTCTCTGATCTTTGATCCATATTTTGCATTTTCTTTCTGTAGGAAATGCTCTACTAAAACTTCAATGTCCTCTTTTCTCTCCCGCAGAGGTGGAATCTTTATTTGGAAAATTCTAATTCGAGACAAGAGATCTTCCCGGAAACTTCCCCTTTCCACCAAGTCCTCCAGATTTTTGTTAGTAGCAAAGATAAACCGGACATTCGACTTAATAGGCATACGTTTGCCGATGGCAGGGTAAAACTCTTTTCCATCCAGAGGCCCCAGAAGCAAATTTTGTCCCTGAGGTGGCAGGTCCCCTACCTCATCTAAAAAGACTGTTCCACCATCGGCTTCCTTAAGGATGCCATCCTGGCCTTCCTTGGGAAGATTAGCAATACCATGATGGGGACCATAGCCAAAGAGTTCCCCCAATAGAATCCGGGGATCCCCTGCCTCAAATCGGGCACAGTTGAAGGTCATCATCCTCTTACCCTTGGCTCCACGGGAACTGAGCTGATGGATAGCCTCCGCCACCAGAGTTTTACCTGTTCCCGTCTCTCCACGGATGAGCACCGGTTCATCGGTACTGGCACAAAGGACAACATCCTCCAAAACTTTTGTAATTGCTTGGCTTTTACCTATAATCTTTTTCTTGGTGATAGCCTCCAATTTGGGGTGTTTTTTCATCAAGGTTCGAAGTCTGAATTCGGCTTCTTCAGCGTTAGTTTCTTCCGGGTGCTCTCTTTTCTGAAAGCTCCTTAGCTCCTCTTGAATCGCCTGTAACTCCTTGATTTTCTGACTCAACTTTAACTCTAACCTACGTCTCTCCCTTTCTGCCCTTGCCTGTGCTGTTTCCAATTCTGCTCGCCGGCTTTCTACCACCGCCTCTAATTTTCTGCTTTCTTGCCAGAGTAGATTGAGCACAGTCGCCAATGTCCAGCTTACGATAACAAAGACGGGCACAACTAAGTCAAACCACCAATTGAACAAAAGAAACACCAAAACGGCAAACACAACATAAAGCCCCAGCAGAAAAAGTGGAAAAAGCACATTAACATAGAACTTTTTGGTAACAGGCGAAAGGCTAATCAATATCCCTAATATTAGCACCAAAAGCACCCTTAACGGAAAGGAAGACCGACGGAGGAAATCTTGACGCAGGATATTCTCAATTATCTGTGCCTGGATACCCGCTGAGGGATATATAGAGGAGACAGGTGTGGAAAGCAGAGCGGGCACGCCGCTGACATTAGCGGCAATTAAAACGATCTTATCACGAAAAGTTTCAAGAAAAGCTTTATCTTTTTGTCGGTAAGACTCGAACAACTGCAGTATGGAAATGCAGGGAAGCTCCTCAGGCCGGCAGGAATAGTTTATATGGACTCGACCATATTCGTCCACAGGAATCCGCCTTGTTTTCCCGTCATCGAGAATCAACTCGATGTATTTTTTTGACCCAAATGAAATCCTATTCATATCAACAGATAAAAGCTCGCACGCTAAAGCAAATCCTAACGAAGGAAACAATCTATCTCCATACTCAATGAAAAGGGGTGTCTTTCTGACCACCCCATCCCTGTCTTGGTCAAAATGAATATGGCCGATCCCCTTGCAACTGTTAAGAAGAACATCGAGGGGTAACGCTGGGTCATTTCCGTGGGGAAAATGAAATTTAGATTTTTGGGGAGCGGCAATCCCGAACCGATTTAAGATTGCTGGCTTTGAGGACCCTGATCGGGAGAGATTTTTCTCCGAAAGGGAACGGAAGAAAAAAGCCTGGTAGACGTTGCCAGCTTTCTGACAGAAGTGAGCAAAAAGGGAATCGTTCTCACTGTAAACCCTTTCGGGATCTCCGAAGAAGATGTCGAATCCTACTGCCTTGATGCCAAGTTCGCTCAAAATATGAAGGAGGTAGGCATAGTAGTCTCGCGTAATAGGCCATCCACCTAGTTCCGCGGCAGCTTTATCGCCAATGGTGACGAGGACTATCTGGGAATCAAGGCTTCTACTCTTCTTTAGCTTTGCACGGGCATCTAGGGTTTTGATCTCCAGACCCTCTAATAAACCGGACAGTAGAACTAAAATAGAGACTAAGACAACAGCACTGCCAATAAGCAGGTTAGGTTTCCTTCTTTTCCAAAATTTGTTCATCAGAAATTACAGAGTAAGAAATTGCTCAGAATTAAAGATAGAAAAGTAAAACAGGCTCACCCATTACAGGGAAAAGTAAAGTAAGGACGGAGCATAAACCTTTGGGTGAGGGGTTAACCTTGAACCACGTGTGTTAGTAAGAATATAAAAGAAGAATTAGTAAATGTCAATGAATTTTTCGCAAGTTGACAGGGGCCACGGTCCAAATACCCTCTTTCTGAAAATCAACCTATATTAGCGCAAGATCAACATTTTTATTGTCTTGACGAAATTTTTGCCTTTCCCGGCAGCTTTGATCTTGCAGAAATAGATGCCGCTGGCTACTATTCGCCCGGCTATATCCTTTCCATCCCATTGAATCGCGTAATGTCCAAGCGACTGCTGCTTATCCACTAAGATTCTCACCTCTTGTCCCAATAGATTGTAGACTTTCAAAGTCACATGCGAGCGC
>JAOZNS010000055.1 GCA_029933635.1 Candidatus Zixiibacteriota bacterium
CTTTGATTCTCCCCTGATTCAACAGACCAAGAGCTTTTTTTGCCTATTTTATTGGAAAGGAGGTGGTTTTGGTGCGGATGGGGATTTTGGCGGCAAGCTCAAGCTGTGTTTCTCCATCCTCTCTGGTGGCATTAGCGACACTCCGAACGTTTCGTTCATGGTAAAGATATTTCCCATAATCCATCTGAGGAATAGGGGTCATGTAAATTCCAGCTAAAGCCAGGGTTCCTCCCTTGTCCAAGGCATTCAAAGCGTCCAGCACCAGCTCCCCGGCTGGAGCAAAGATTATAGCCGAATCCAGTTTTTGAGGTGGTTTATCTTTCGCCTCCCCCACCCAGACGGCACCAAGATTTTTTGCCAATTTTTGGTGCTCCACGCTTCGGGTGAACACAAGCACGTCACATCCCCAATAATTCGCCACCTGTATCACTACATGGGCTGAAGCACCGAATCCAAACAGTCCCAATCTTTTCCTGGGCTCAATCTGGCTTATCCTTAAAGCCCGATAACCTATGATCCCTGCACAAAGCAAAGGTGCTACCTGGTGGTCGGAGAACCCGGAGGGTATGGGATAGGCGAATTCTGCCGAGGCTACCGCATATTGCGCATATCCTCCGTCCACGTGATAGCCAGTGAATAAAGCCTCTTCGCACAGATTTTCTTTACCCTCCTTGCAGTATTTGCATTTTCCGCAAGTGTGATAAAGCCATGCCATCCCCACCCGATCACCCTTTTTGAAACGAACAACTCCTTCGCCCACCTCTTCCACCGCTCCCACCACTTGATGTCCTGGCACCAAGGGCTTTTTAGGAAGCTTAAGTTCCCCCTCCACCGTATGCAGATCGGTATGACAGATTCCACATACCTTCACTTTCACCAGAATCTCATCCGGCTTGATCGAAAGTTTATCTATCTCCACCAATTGAAGCGGGTTTTTCTCAATTTTCTCTGGTTTTTGAAGTAACATGGCTAACATTTCTGTTCCCTTTCGCAGATTTAATTTTAAACCATCGCTTTCTTATTTCATAATTTATAGATGTTCGTCCACATGGCAAGCATAAGCTCATAAAAACTGCCAAAGTTCGGAACTTTCACATATTTTTAAGAAAGTTAAGGTTTTCTCTTGTCCTCGGGTTGAATACGTATATTTTTAATTTGAACTGTAACCTCAATCGGAGGAGGAAAGGATGAAGAAGATGTCCAAGATTTTCTTTTGGGTGGTGATCTGGGGAATCTTTGTTTTTAGCTTGGTTTCTGGTCAATCACCGGAAGGGTCCACCAAGCGGGTTAAAAAGATTCCCCAACGTTCGGAGATACCAGATAAATACAGATGGAGACTGGAAGACATCTATCCATCGGATTCTCTATGGGAATATGATTTCTCCCGAGTTAAGAATCTTTTACCCGTGATGAAAGGATTTAAAGGACACCTGGCTGAATCCGGCAAGGCTCTTTTTGATTGTCTGGTTATGCAGGACAGCATATGGAACATAATGGATCGACTGTATGTTTATGCTTATATGAAGCTGGATGAGGACACCCGCATCTCTAAATATCAGGAGCTTTCCGATCGTGCGGCCAATCTGAATACTGAAGTGCACGAGGTGACCTCCTTTATCGGTCCGGAGATTCTAAGCATTCCAAAAACTAAGTTAGAGGACCTTTTCAGGCAGGAAAAAAAGCTATCCCTTTATGACCATTACATCGACAACATCCAAAGAAAGAAAGCCCACACCCTTTCTCCCTTGGAGGAGGAGCTTTTAGCAAAATCTGGAAACATAGCTCGCATTCCTCGAGCTGTATTTACCATGATAGACGATGCTGATATCAAATTTCCATCCATCAAGGACGAAGAAGGCAATCAGGTTCAGCTCACCAAGGAGAGATATGCCAAGTTCTTAGAATCCACCGATAGACGGGTGAGAAAGGAGGCCATGGATGCCTACAACCAAGCCTATCTGGCTTATCTTAACACCTTGGGAGCTACCCTGGCCGGAAGCATAAATAAGGACATCTTCTATGCCCGGGCGAGAAAATACAACTCCTGTCTTGAAGCTGCGCTGGATCAGGATAATATCCCAGTGGAGGTTTTTGAAAATCTGATCAAAACGGTCAATCAGAACTTGGAGCCGGTGCATCGATACGTCAGCTTGCGAAAAAAGGTTCTGGGGGTGGAAGAACTACACAAATATGATCTTTGGGTTCCTTTAGTGCCAGAGGCTAAGATGGAGATTCCATACGACTCAGCGGTGGCCCTGATCCTCAATGCCATGAAGCCTTTGGGCCAAGATTATGTGAACGCCTTGAGAGAAGGCTTTGCCTCCGGCTGGGTGGATGTATATGAGACGGAAGGTAAGGGGAGTGGGGCCTATTCCTGGGGCGCCTATTCCACTCATCCTTATATGCTTTTAAATTACAACAACACCCTGGATAACGTCTTCACCGTTGCACATGAGATGGGACACAACATGCATCGATACCTACGAACCAAGAAACAGCCTTATATATATGGGGGAGCCTCCATATTCGTAGCCGAGGTGGCTTCCATCACCAACGAGATGCTCCTGATGGACTACCTGCTCAAAAACACCCGTGATAAGGCTCAAAGGCTTTATCTGCTTAATTATTACATCGAGATGATTCAAGGGACCTTCTACACTCAGGTGATGTTTGCTGAATTTGAAAAGGAGGCTCATCAAAAAGCAGAAGCCGGAGAGGCTCTATCTGCTTCGTCTTTGAGGAAGATCTACAGGGAGATATATCGGAAATACCATGGTCCCGACTTGACGTTAGATTCGCTGGATGACCTCTCTTGTCTGAGGATTTCCCATTTCTACCGAAACTTCTACGTCTACCAATATGCCACCAGCCTGGCTGCCGCCTCCGCCTTCTCCAAGAAAATCTTAAATGGCGACAAAAAAGCTTTGAGGCGCTATATCGAGCTTTTGGAGGCGGGTGAATCGGACTATCCCATAAATCTTCTCAAAAAGGCTGGCGTGGACATGAGCTCACCCGAGCCGATAAACGCCACCATCCAACTCTTTGCCGATCTGGTTGATCAACTGGAGAAGCTTCTGTTAGAATAAGTTCCTCCAGCTCCTTTCGGTTTCTGGTTATAAGAGTATCAAATAGCTTTTATGACGTTTGTTCCAGATTTGGCGTGGATCAAATATATAATTTGAAAGTATGCATTGGATTCGTATATCCCGTAAAGGACCATAATTAAAGCTGGGTTAATAATTCAAAAGACTCCTGACTGACCTTTCTTTTATCTTTAAAGCAAAGCCGGAGTAAACTGGATAACCTCTTTTATCTGCCGATTATATTAAATTGGAAGGTTTCAAGACCCGAAATAACAAGAAAAAAGCAAGAGGAATCTTGCCTGAAAAAAGGAGGGAAGGATGAAAGGCATTCTTTTTGTGTTTTTGGCTCTCATCATTTTAACCACATTTCTATTTAATTGTGCCACCACCGTGTATGTTCCAGAACCTCCTCCAGCGCCAAAAGAGGAAATCAAGCCACCTCGCCCCGGTCCAAAAGCAGTCTGGATTGAAGGATACTGGAAATGGTCTGGCGATCACTACATATGGGTTCCCGGGCATTGGGTAAAGAAGGCAAAAGGTCACTGGGTTCCCGGACACTGGGTAAAAAGACCACGCGGTTGGGTGTGGGTGAAAGGACACTGGCGGTAGTGGGGGTCGATTTCGTTTGTCCTTGATTGTCCTCAGAAAAGAAACAAATTGCCAAAATTTATTCTCAGGGCTTTTGAGGTCCGCGGAGACTGGAGTATCTCCTCTTCGTCCCAAACGTCGAAATCATCTTTATCCGAGCAGTCCCACTTAGCACCTTATTCTTACTTCGACGATTTGCGAGAAACGGCAATTTACTTAAAGAATAATCCGTTCGCAAAAAGCCGGTAGAAGAGCCTGAAAAATATTTTTACAGCTCCACTCAATGCATGGAGAAGATGGATTATTTTTGATGCAGGGCCAGACCCCTCGACCACCTTGGGAGGAGGAAGATTTATCTGGAATATGAACCCCCAGTTCCAAGAATAATAAGAAACTCGATTTCAACCTGTCCGATTTAAAAATACTTTCTAAAAAATCCCGTTAACCTGAGGAGCAACCACGGGACGATCCCGATCTTCCTCGTATTTTTCTCCTTGACAATTTCTTCTTTTTTATTTAAGTCAAGCTAAGATGATATGGAAAAGTTAATTAGCTTTCTGGATAAAGTCGATAGCTACGTTTGGGGTCCTCCTCTGATCATATTTCTTCTTTTTGTGGGGGTATTTCTCACCGTAAGGTATAGGTTCCTTCAGATAAGAAAATTTACACATGCTCTGGGTTTGATCAGTGGAAGATATGAGGATCCTGAGGATGAAGGAGAGATTACCCACTTTCAGGCACTGTCTGCAGCACTTTCTGCCACCATTGGCACAGGAAACATAGCTGGAGTTGCCACTGCGATCGCCTCTGGGGGGACCGGGTGCGGTATTTTGGATGTGGATCACCGGCGCCCTGGGAATGGTCAACAAATTCGCCTCCGCCTCCTTGGGACTGCATTTTCGGAAAATTCATTCAGATGGGACCGCCTCCGGAGGGCCCATGTATTATCTGGAAAGGGGCATGAAGTTGAAATTTTTGGGTTGGCTTTTTGCTTTCTTTGCCGCGATTGCCTCCTTCGGGATCGGTGATATGGTTCAGGCAAATTCTGTGGCCAAACCTCTGGAGGAGAATCTGGGAATTCCATCTTTTGTTACCGGACTGATGGTGGCAATTTTGGTGGGGATGGTGATCATCGGTGGCATAAAAAGAATCGGCAAGGTAGCATCGCGCATCGTTCCCTTCATGTGCATAGTTTATGTGGGAGCTTGTGTGATCATTCTCCTTCTTAACTTTGAAAAAATTCCTTTTGCCTTAGTATTGATTTTGAAGCAGGCCTTTAGCCCCACCTCTGCGGCTGGAGGGTTTCTGGGGGCGACAGTGGCGCAAACCATCAGGTATGGGGTTGCCCGTGGTCTTTTCTCCAATGAAGCTGGTTTGGGGTCAGCCTCCATCGCTCATTCGGCTGCTAAGACCAAAGAGCCGGTGCGGGAAGGTCTGGTTGCTATGGTGGGACCTTTCGTCGATACCCTCGTGATCTGCACCATGACCGCCTTGGTGATAGTGTGCACGGGAGCATGGAAAAGTGGGCTCACCTCCTCCCCCCCCTGTCGGCCCATGCCTTTGAGCTGGGATTGCCCCACGTGGGAAAATGGGTGGTCACCTTTGGGCTGGTCTTTTTCGCCTTCTCCACCATGATTAGCTGGTCCTATTACGGAGATAGATGTTCAGAATATATCTTAGGCAGAAAAGCTGTAATGCCCTATCGATGGATTTTTGTATTCTTGATTCCCATCGGGGCCGCGGTGAAGATCGATCTGGTCTGGCTTTTGACCGATGTGATGAACGGTTTCATGGCATTCCCCAATCTGGTGGGCATCTTAGGCTTAAGCGGGTTAAGCGTTAAAATGATAAACGATTATTTCTCCCGACCTCAAAAGCCTGTAAGAACCAAGATTTCTTTTTTCAAGTCTCCTTTTAAAAATTTTCGTGACGCTGAATAAGCTTTAGCATCCCAGCCTTCGGTGAGAATTCCTCCACACCAAAGAGGTTCTAAGTCATCATGCTGAGGATGAACAAACCGTCCCTAAAAGCTTTGGTTAATTTAAAAATTTTTCACATAAACGCTCACCAGATTTGGGAAAATATCGTATTTTATAACAACGCTCTTTTGACATTGACATGATCAGGGTAAAGAATCTAACTAAGACATATGGCCAGTTGAAAGCCGTGGATGACGTTAGCTTTGACGTCCACACCGGTGACATCTTGGGTTTTTTAGGACCCAACGGTGCAGGAAAAACTACCACGGTTAGAATCATCACTTGCTTTTTGCCTCCTACCTCCGGTTGGGTGGAGGTGGATGGGCTGAACGTGTTTGATCATTCCTTGGAGGTCCGAAAGAAAATCGGATACCTTCCTGAAAATGCTCCACTTTATTCAGAGATGAACGTTTTGGACTTTCTTCATTTCGTCATGAGCGTCAGGGGAGTGCCCAAGGAGCGCTTCGGCAAAAGAACCAAAGAGATAGTCGAGATCTGCGGTCTGGGTTCGGTGATACAAAGAAGCATCGGAGAGCTCTCCAAAGGATTCAGGCAGAGGGTGGGGCTGGCCCAGGCGATGGTACATGACCCTGAGGTTCTCATCTTGGATGAGCCCACCAGTGGACTGGATCCGAACCAGATAGCAGAAATCAGAAGCTTGATCAAGAAGCTGGGAAAAGAAAAGACGGTGATATTGTGCACCCACATTCTTCCCGAAGTCGAGGCTACCTGTGGAAGGGTATTGATCATAAATGAGGGAAAGATAGTTGCAGATGGTTCGCCCGAGGAACTTCAGTCCAGTTTTCGAGGCAAGGAACAAATCTATCTTGAGCTGAAGACTTCATCTGTGGATGTACCCACCAAGCTGGCAAATTTAGAAAATGTGGAGAAGGTGGAGGAGATTCAATCCAGCGGTGATGGATTGAAGAAGTTTAACCTCCAGTGTGCCAAGGGAGCAGATCTGCGCGAAAACATTTTCCGCCTGGCTGTAGAAAATAACTGGGTCCTTTTGGAGATGAGAAAACAACAGGCCAGCCTGGAGGAGGTCTTCCGCCAGTTGACCACCTCTTAAAGAAGACCAAGAAAGATGTCAAACCATATAGCCATCTTCTGCAAAAAGGAACTGAAAAGCTTTTTTGACTCTCCCATAGCTTATATCGTGCTGACCATCTTTCTTTTGATCTGTGGTTGGTTTTTCTTCAGCGATTTATTTTTGATCAACCAAGCCTCCCTGCGCAATCTATTCAGGATCGTTCCTTTCATCTTCATGTTCTTTGTGCCCGCTGTTACCATGCGCTTGATCTCCGAGGAGAAAAGAAGCGGCACCATTGAGGTGCTTCTTACCCTGCCGGTGAAAGATTACGAGGTCATCTTGGGCAAGTTTCTGGCCAGTTTGATCCTGATCGCCGTGGCGGTGGTTTTGACCGGGGTCTATACTCTCACCCTTTCCGGACTGGGTCATCTGGATTTGGGCTCCGTGACAGCAGGTTACATCGGTTTGATCTTTTTGGGAGCCTCATATCTTTCGGTGGGGGTATTTACCTCCAGCTTAACCCATAACCAGATAGTAGCATTCATAACCAGCTTTGTGATCATCTTTGCCCTTTATATGCTGGATAAGGTGCTGATATTTGTGCCGGACTTTCTGGTATCCTTCTTTGAATATCTGAGCGCCGATTACCACTTTGCCAACATCTCCCGAGGGGTGATAGATTCACGGGACGTGATCTATTATCTCTCGGTGATATTTTTGTTTCTGTTCTTGGCAATAAGAAGTTTGGAAAGTAGAAAGTGGAGGTAATCTCTTTGGGGAAACAGAAATTTTTGAAATATGGCATTGGATCTGCTGGCACGTTTGTTTTGATTGTGGCCATATTATTGTTGCTTAATCTTATCTCGATAAATTTGTTTGCTCGTCTGGATCTGACCGAAGGGAAAGTCTTTAGCCTGTCCAAAGCCAGCAAAGATGTTATGCGCAACTTGAACGATCGGCTGATCATCAAGATGTATTTCACCAAAGACCTTCCCCCGCCTTACAACAGCTATGCTCGCTATCTGAAAGATCAGCTGGAGGAGTATCAAGCATATGCCAAGGGCAACCTTAAGCTGGAGATGATCGATCCCAACGAAGAGGGAAAGGAGCTGGAGGCTCAAAGATATGGCATTCCCCCTCTTCAGGTAAATGCCATGGAGAACGACAAGATCGAGATCAAAAAGGTCTACATGGGGTTGGTGCTCCTTTTCGAGGACCGAAAAGAGGTGATCCCGGTTTTGCAAAATATTTCCGGGCTGGAGTATGAACTCACCAGTGCCATAAAAAGGCTATCGACCAGGTTGCGTCCCTCCATAGCATTTCTGGTTAGCTCGGAGGGACCTGATCCAGACGTTGAGCTCTCCCACGCACTGGACGCTTTGAGACAGCATTATCAACTCAGGAAGATAAACTTAGACGAAGGAGACCATATTCCCAAAGGTCTTGCCGTGTTGATCATCTGGGCACCCCAGAAGAAGTTATCCACCTGGGAGAAATATCAAATCGACCAGTTCCTGATGAAAGGTGGCAAGCTGGCATTTTTGCTGAACCATATAGATGTGGATATTCAACGGGCGATGGCTCAAAAGCAAGATCTGGAGATGGAAGATTTTCTGGCAAACTATGGAATCAAGATCAACGATGATCTGGTGATAGATCTGCAGTGCAATCGAATTGCGGTCACCCAACAGCGTGGCGCTTTCACCCTTCAGAACATCGTCAATTATCCCTACTTTCCCATATCCACAGATTTTGATGAAGATAACTTAATGGTTAAGGATCTGGAGGCGGTCAGCTTCAATTTCGTAAGCTCGCTTGACTCCAGCTTAACCTCCTCCAAAGGCATTCAATTCGACCCTCTGGTTCGTTCCTCCAATCACAGCGGGGTTAAAGTTGCTCCTTTCGACATAAATCCATACAGAAAATTCTCCCCGCAGGATTTTGGCAAAAGCGGTCTCATCTTGGCGGCCGCACTGCAGGGGCGGTTTGAGAGCTATTTTTCGAAGATGGATAAATCACAGCTTGAAGCTGAGGTGGGATATGTGGAATCCACCTTAACCGAAAGCCCACCAACCCGGATGGTGGTGGTGGCAGATGCCGACTTCATCACCGACCGAAACGTAAGAGCAAATGATAATCTGACTTTCTTTTTGAATATGGTCGATTGGCTCTCTCAGGATGAGGCTCTGATAGCCATTCGCTCAAAGGAGCTGACGCCCCGACCGCTTAAACAGATATCATCCGCTTCACGAAAACTGATCAAATACGGAAATACCTTTGGTCTACCTTTACTGGTCATCATCTTCGGGGTGGTCAGATGGCAGATTAGAAAACAGGTTAGAAGAAAAAGTCAACTTTTATAAATTCCCTTTGATCATGAAAAAATCGCCTTATCTCCTTTTGGCGACACTTCTTATCTTTGTGATCCTCTATCTTCTGCTGGTTCATAAGGAGAAGAGGACTTTCTCCCCAAGCCGGGTTGAAAATTTTCTTGAGCTGGACAGTGCCCTGGTGGACAGAATTGAATTCGGCAAATTTGAGAGCAAGCTGATCTTCCAAAAGGCTGGCGGGCAGTGGACCATAGTTGAGCCAGATTCATTTCGGGCGGATAACGATCAAATAGGTAGACTGTTAAGCGAAGCCAGCCATATGGAGGTGGGAGAACTTATCTCCACCAACCCAGCAAAACAAGCCTTCTTTTTGGTTGATACCGTGGCCGGCACCCGACTCAACTTCTTCTCCGGAGAGAACCTATTAGCCTCTCTGGTGATTGGAAAGACCTCCAGCGATTTTTTGCACGCCTATATACGAAAGGTTGAATCTGACGAGGTCTATCTGGCCAAAGGGTATTTCTCAAATTTGGCTAATCGTAAGGTAGATCAATGGAGGGAGCGCCATCTTTTGATCTTCGACCCAAAACAGGTCCAAGAAATTCAGCTAAGCTGGGCGAAGGAAAAATTTAAGTTGACCAAGGAAGACACCTCCTGGCAGATCAGCCGTTATCCTTTTAAGGAGAGTTCTCAGGCAGATGTGCAGTCGGTGGAGGAATACCTGGAAATGTTGTCCAACATGAAAACGGACCAATTTCCTGCAAAGGGAGAAATTGAGTCATTCGATTTCAGCAAACCTCAGCTTACGATTCACTTGACCTTCTCGGATGGGCAGAAGCACCAACTCTTAATTGGCTCCAGAGAAGGTGAGAGTCGCTATCTGGTGAAGGTCGACCAACAAAAGAATGGTTTTGTCTTATTTGAATATAACTTCAACAGATTAGCCAAAAGGTTTGAAGATTTCCAGCTCAAAGAAAAGACCTAAAAGCTTTCAATCCTTCCTGATAATTATATCTCTAAATTATTTTCCCTTCTTTAATAGGCTTTTCCCCTGAAAAGATTTCTGTGAGCTTTGTTCATAGAGATAATGTTCCCTATTTGCGAAATAGAGACATAGATTTTAAATCTCTATCAAAAAAGCTTCACCACAAAAAAGCAGAAATCATCTTAGGCGCTTTTTAGCTTAATAAATCGAGCAACCTCGAGGTGACAATTTCATCTTTTGCGGTAGAGGTTTATCAAATCCCTCAATTTTACCGTTTGATTCCTTGCCGCTTGAGCGAAATCCTTTTCAGAGGAGGCATAAAGGATACTGCGGGAGGAATTTATTATTGCCAGCTCCCCATTCTTATCTGTCCCGAATTTAACCACCGAGGCTATATCTCCTCCCTGTGCTCCCACCCCCGGAATCAGAAGTGGTAAAAAAGGAGCCATCCCTCTGATTCTTTTTAACCGTTCTGGGAAGGTTGCTCCCACCACCAGACCACAGTTGTTTTTCTGATTCCAGCTCAACACCTTCTCAATCACCATCTCATAGAGTGGCCTTCCATCAACCTGGGATAGCTGGAAATCTAAGGCGCCCTGGTTAGAGGTTAGGCAAAGCACAAAGGTGCATCTGTCCTCATATTCCAAAAACGGCAGGAGCGCATCCTTTCCCATATAGGGATTGACCGTCACCGCATCTCCTTTTAGCTTTTCAAAAAGCGCTCGGGCATACAACTTAGCTGTATTCCCGATATCTCCCCTTTTAGCATCTAAAATTATGGGAATGGTTTCTGGAATGTATTCGCAGGTCTTTTTTAAAGCGTTCCAGCCCTCCGATCCATAAGCTTCATAAAAGGCTAAATTGGGCTTGTAGGCACAGACCAGATCGGAGGTGGCATCGATGATCTTTTGGTTAAAGGCAAATATGGGATCCGACTCCTCCAGAAGATGGGGAGGCAATCTCTCCCGGTCGGTATCCAGGCCAACACAGACAAGGGAATGGTGCTTGCGGGAGATGTTCAGAAGCTTTTCGACGAATCTCATCTTTTTGTGGACTCCATTTTTGGACAACAATACTTTTTACGGTGATTTAACTTTTTTCAAATATATGCTTCCGTCCAAGGATGTCAAAAAGTTTTTTGAACAATTACTATAAATGACGAAAGCCTAAGAACAAAATCATGCAAAAGGCATTTGAAAAAATGGAGCAAAATGATCGGGCAAGAAGTTTGATCTGCGAAAAATCAAGAGGTTACATCCACGCAGGCAGGACTTCCAGCTCCGCCCCCCTGGATCCTACGGACAAAGGGAGTTTTTCAGAGATTTCCCAAATATCTCTTGACAAAATATAAGCTCAGGCTTAGAATTAAGCCGAACTTGCTTTGGTCAACTGCATAATTTAAGATCATTGGGATTATGATTGATTTTACAGCAAGTCTCCAGCTGAGCCGGGTTGAGTCACCTTAAGCTCTCAACTATGGAGTTTTATTCCCAAAAACCTGACCGGGGAAAAGAAAACAGCAATATCTTATGCAGGATAAAAAGCGATTCTTTGATATTCTTTTGGATGCCATAAAAAGGGAGACGGAGGCGTTCAATTATTATTATCATGCCAGCAAAAGGTCTTTATCATCTGATAGCAGATCTCTTTTGATTCAGTTAGCTGAAGAGGAGAGAAAACATCGCACCCTTTTAATTCAGGAGTATCATAATTTAAAGAAGCTACTGTCCGGAAAAGATCAAAAGGTCTTTCTGGAAAGAGAAGAGGTCAGCTTCCACCTTCCGGAAAAGCCGGTCTTCAGACGGATACAGACTCTGAGTTCGGTGGATCTGGCTGTGGTGAGCTTGCCCAGCGAATTTGTTGGAGGAGATTTCTTTGATACTTTTTTGATTGATGATAAAAATATAATGGGTCTTTTGATCTTCGACACCATGGGACACGGATTGGAGGCGACCGAATTAAAGGCAAGGACAAAAGTCGAGTGGGGCAAACTGAAGGAGCTTTATCTGGAGAAAAAGGCTCATTCCCTTTTGCTCAGCCCCTCATCGGTGATCACTCAGTTGAATCGGGTTATGGTGGATGCCTGTCAAAAATTAGCCTCCTTTATTTCCATGTTTTATGCTCTTCTGGATATTTCCCGGAACAAGCTTACCTATGCCTCCGCCGGACATGAGCCGCCCATTCTTTTCCAAAAGGAAGGATATGCTGAGCTAATAGAGGGCAACCTTCTTTTGGGTGTTGACAAAAATGAAACTTATGGGGAAACTCAGGCAAAAATCCATTCGGAAGATATCCTTATCATGTTTACAGATGGTGTTGTGGAGAGTTTAAATCCAAAAGGGGAGCAATTCGGTCGCAAGAACCTGATCCGGTTGGTGGAGCGGAGTGAGGATAAGACTCCTTCTGGATTGGTTCGACGAATTTTGATCGGCTTAAAAGATTTTATGAGAGGAGAATCCATAACCGACGAGTTCACCCTGGCAGTAGCAAAAATGCATTAACCAGTGGGTCTTGTCTTATTGGTCAAATAGAGGAAAGTCAAAAGATGTAAAGAAAAGGATTAAATCGATCTGAAGGAGGTATGTATGGACAAATGGGAATGCCTGGTTTGTGGCTATATCTATGATCCTGAGCAGGGGGATCCAGACAACGACATCGAGCCAGACACTCCGTTTGAAGAACTTCCAGACGATTGGATGTGTCCCGAATGTGGAGCGGATAAAGAGGAGTTTGAAAGGGTGGAGGAGTAAAGACGCTTGAGTAAATCACATGGGCTCAAACGAGATTGAGCTATGAGGAGCAAATAAATGTTCCTTTTAATCTAACCAAATCAAAAAATCCGGTCGATTCTATTCCATCCTTTTGATGGCGCGAATTATTTCATATTCTGAGGAGGCGTTCAAAAGTTCA